>JAJZXT010000098.1 GCA_021806355.1 Thermoplasmata archaeon | reverse complement strand
GTCCCTATGTTCAAAAAAAATGTTCTCATTTTTTTACAGATGATATCTTTCTTTAAATACACGTCAAGTAAGTACAAAATAAAGGGCTTTTGTCAATACCCAAATTTTTGTATATGGGCTTGGCCGGATTTGAACCGGCGACCTCCGCTGTGTGAGAGCGACATCATAACCGCTAGACTACAAGCCCCGGATGGTACGGGATATGTCACACAGATTATAATTTTTGCAGTCAAATCTATGGCGGCAAAAGGTCGTCAGGTCACTTCAGCAAAATTCTTGCTCTAATGCGTGATATCCTGAGAGTTTTCTGTACACCAGAATTGGTTGTACAAATCGATTAGTTGGAAACTATGTGTTTAGTGTGGCCAACAAATAACAGTATATAAGAAAGGTCTATCAGTCTATTACCGCCATAGAGTCAAATTTGATTTTCTTTATGTTTATATCATTTCTATTTATCTTCAATTTCCCTTTTTACGAAGCACATTAAACTATTAATTTTGCTCTTGCGAGCAAGAAGTCTTCCGCCTCAGCTGAGGGAGGGATGTCACTATTATAGATAACACAAGATATTCCTGTTCTGTCCTAATTTCTGGAAAAACTATAGTGCTCGTTGATTAAGAGCATAACACTTGGGAACCCAGAGAATAGGCGGTCAGTTTATTGACGGTGACATCAGTTGAGGAGTTAATGTGAGGGTTTTCAAGAACAATATACCACGAACCACCAGGAATATCGGCGCTAAAACTGCCAGATACCGGTATACTTTTATTGTAATAACTAGGAATATTCAGATTGCTTGAAAAGTTAGAAGACACATACGTCGAATATTGTTCCGAGGTCATTATATAAAAATATAGGCCGTTGGTTGCACTAATTGATCCGTTTATAATTGATGAGGATGTCGAAGTGTGTTTAATCAAAGTGTAATTGTCACCGGGAAGAGTTATCTTACACCTAGCAGATAGTAATGAACTTGTGTCAGAAGGGGCAGCCGCTCCGCCTACGTTAAATAATGGCAGTACAACAAATTCACCTAACACTATTGCAACAGTGGCTACAATAGCAACTGCTATTATAATATTGACGCTTTTTCTTCTTTTTTCGGTCATTTCCACAGTTGCTAAATTTTATCAGTTACTTAAAGATTTTGCTTAGATTTGCTGTGTTGAACCAATAATAATTACTGCTTTAAGATAAACCAAAATAGATTGAGTGAAAAGCCATGATTATAAATATATATTCATCCACAGATAATGATGAACCATGTTGCTTTGAGACCAATAGAAGGATTTTGGGAGCATACCTTTATATGAACAATTTAGATCATAGTTAATGGCTAAAATTGGAGTAATAATTGCGATCGTAGTTGTATTGATAGTGATTGTCAGTGGCAGTCTTGTATTATCCGGTTTATTGAAATTTCCACCAAACTCACCAAATTCAGGCACAACAACTGTAACTGGGACACCGGCAACCAATTCGAATATTCAACAGAAAGCACCAAATGTGGTAAGTTCAACGCAGGTTAACCAATCACTAGGGAGTGGTTGGAATCAAAGAGCTGGCGCTTCCGGAAGTGCATCTAATCTCTCAACGGCTACATCGATTACAACCTTTGGACTTGTTAACCCAGGATCAAACCCATACAAAACATCTTTGATCACTGGAATACGGGGAATGAAGAACACGCATTTTAGTGTGTTTACTCCGGTTACTATGAGTACACAGCATTTGAATCCTAACCTAACAGTACAGCAATTTGAGGCAAATTTATATGAACCTTCTGGAAATGGCTTTGCAGCACTGGGATATTTGCAATTTGGAAGTTCGAATAATGTAACTCAGGTATACCAGTTAATTAATTACAGTGCACATTCTTACTATAATTATTCGTCTGTGTCTTCAAGCAAGATATATTTGACAAATGGAAAAAATTATTTATATCAATGGGCACAAGCACCATTTGGTAATAATAATTCTCTTTGGAATCTTTCAATACTGATAGGAACTGACGGCGCAAACCTAATAGGGGTTTTCTATTTCACACCAGACAATCTATCAATGACCCACTTTACATCATTGTTAAACGCAGAGATCACAAAACTTTCAAACCCCTCAGCTAATCCAATAAACAATGTGTTCATTACAACTTCACAGGTTGATGCACAAACGGGTATTTCATTTAATAATACTTTCAGTGCATTGATAGGCATAAATAATGGAACAGCAATGTTCAATGAATATGCCAAGGCTTATAACATTGAGACATCTAGTTTAACTCCCAGTGAAAGGCTGCTGATAAACGATACTGTCGGAAACCTGACACTGATTGGTATGAGCGAGTTTAATGCTGGAGAGTATGTTGTAAATCAGTCCACCCCTTATGGTTCCTATTCATATTCAATGCCCATAGAGACAGTGACAGCAATAGCAAACTTTTCTAATACAAATGTTCCATCAGCAATATTTTTTGGAATGACACAATTAACTTCAAATGCGCCCAAGGGGAATGTTTCAACCGGTAACATAGGAAGCGGACAATATGTTTATGTCCACGGCCCAGCATCTACCAGATACGTAAATGGAGTGCCTCAATATACGGGGAATTTTTCAGTGATTTTCAGCTATCAGGGTTCCTTCTTGGCTGCAATAATGTATACCGGACATGTTCTCATGAATAAGACAGTCATGCTTAATCTATTGACTGAAGAATACTCATACCTTTAATTTTTAAAATTTCCAAATATTTTTTTTCCAATAACGATTCATTTTTTACATTTACTATTTTGTATCCGAGGTCAGCTGATTCTTGAATAGCCTCGATGAGTTCTTTTTCTTCCTTTATTTCGATTCTGATGGTGTTTTCTCTAACTTCATATTTCTGGTTCAAAGCAGAATTTGCCTCGATATTTTTATCTAACGTTATGATCTTTCTGTTCTCATCACCATCTATCTTTAATGTTCCTTCTATATTTCCATCAATGATTATAATAACTTCGTTGCAGAGCTTTTCCAGCATTTCGATATCGTGGGATGCGATTATTATAATCTTCTCCTCCCCGATTGATATATCTCTTATCAAATCCTCAAATACTAATTCCCCAAAGATGTCAAGGTTGTCTGATGGCTCGTCTAACAATATAATATTTGGATCCCCAATTATTGCTGCTCCTAATGATAATCTCTTTATTTCCCCCGTTGAATATGTATGAAGCTGGTTCCTTCCTTTATTTGAGAGACCAAGTTTCTTAAGTGTTTTATGAACTTCTTCGTCCATTCTATTCGATTCTTTCCTTATTTGCCCAATGAATCTCAGTAGCTGATATCCCGATACGAACTGGTAAAAATTTGGATTCTCTATTAACGATCCTAAATCCTTTATTGCAGATTCCCTTCTTTCCTTTATGTCTAATCCATTTATCTCAATGATCCCATCAAACGAACTGACGCAGCCCGATATCAGCTTTAAAAGTGTTGATTTGCCTGCTCCATTAGGACCCAGCAATCCCAAAATTATTGGAGACCTAACAGAGAGCTTTTCAATCTCTAATGAATTATGCCTCCCCATTTTCTTGTGGACATTCCTTAGCTCAATAGTGCTCATTTAACTATCCCTCTCCTAAAAAAAGATATATAGGCTATGAACAGGAAACATCCTGTGTAGGCAAGAAGAATTTCTATTGAATAGATAATTTCCCAGAAGGGTGCTGGTGACAATGAACCCCCATAATAAAGGACATACGGATCTATATTCATAAAAACCCTATATACAATTCTATCTGCGTTGGCTTTGATAAGCAATGGATTGATGCCTGTTGATGAGAATATCAATGAAATGATGTCCATTGCTACGATGTATATTATGAGATATGCAATTGAGGCGTTGGCAGATTTTGAGAAAAATGTGCTAACTGCTATTCCCATGGCGACGTCTGAAAAAGTGATCAGCAGAGCGAGTAGGTAATATGTTAAAAAATTTAAATCCGGGAAGCTATGAAACGTAATGACATATGATATAAATTGAGTTAGGATGAATAGTGAAACTATGAGGCCTGTTGCAAAAAAAGATGAGAGAATTTTTCCAAGCAAAATAATTTCCTTTGAAATTGGCAGGGAGAGCAGTTGATAAATCGTCTTCTGTTCCAGCTCTTGAGAGATTGCACCTGCAGCAAAAAAGGCGCTGGCCAATATGGGTATATAGATGAATATATTCCCCCAAATGAAATTGAAAGATGCCTCCCGCAGTTGATTTGGAACGTTAATCACCAACCCGCCACTTTGCACAAAAGTGCCGATAATTGAATTGAAATCAAAAAACGTCAGGATAAACATCAGGATTGAAATGAAGATTGTGAGAAAAGCCATGAATGTAAATGCCCTTGAATTCCAGAAATTTATGGTCAAAAATTGAGTGATTTTCCTTAATTCAAAGAACATTGTATCACTCGTTTACCAATAATGATAATATATAATAAATCTCGGTGTTAAAAGGTAACCCTTTTATGGGAATCTTTATGGTTATTTCTGACTTTTCAGGGGGATATACGATGATGTAAGAAGGCAAAGCTCCCAGAAGAACAAAATATACTTTTATGACGTTCGTCGATTTACTAAACACTGTGTTTATGAAAAAAAAACCATCTGTAAGGTTTGCAGATATTGATTTTATGGAGGAATTATCCCCAAAAAAGTAATACGCCGAAAAACTATCATTCAAGTTTAGAAAGCTTGTCACTCTTGATGTTTTGCCAGAATCTTCAGAATATGCTAATATTGAAGCTTCTACTGCTGGCAATGAACCTATAATATATATGCTTGGGAATGGGTTTGTAAAATAAAAGGATTCCCACAAGAATACATTCCCAGCTGATTTTACATGTGAACTGCCGTTAATAATTACTGAATTTTCCTGATTGAGCGTTGTACTAATTTCATAAATAGGATTTCCATCTATTGAGGATACAAAAGAGATATTTACAGTAGCATTAATATGCAGAGATGATGCGAAGAAAAATGAATTCTGTTGATTCGCAGGAAAGTCGGTTATTGCAGCAGTATTTCCATTGATTCCAAATGTTAAAATTTTCTCACCATTTTGCTGAGTGAATATTAAAAACGTTGAATTTTCGGGAATGAATGCGTATGGATTTGCCAATTTCTTGATCTTTTCCCCTGTATAACTAATCGAAAAGGCCATTCCAGCAATGAATAAAATAAAAATTAAAAAGGCAGAAAATAATTTTCCTTTATAACTCATGATTTCTTATTGAATCTATAGTATTAAATTTGTTCTTGACGAATTAATGATTTTCCCTAATTGAGGTAAAAAGGAAAGATATATTTGCCAATAATCCAATTAAGCTTATGGAAAAATTTGAAGTCATAGAACATACTAAAAAGACAGATCTTGGTGCCGGAGAAATCAAGATAATAGCTATTGAATTCGTTAAACCCACATACATCAGCGGAATTGTTTCCGGCGATGTTAAAAAAGGGGATGAAGTTACCGTTGAAAATGGAAAGATAATCAAAAATGGAACTCCGATAGGCAATGTAATTGAACGGAAAAGTTCGGATGATGTGAAACTCGATACAGAACACGACATAAAATATACCGGAGGTTATTCCATTGACGGAAAGACGATATACCTTGATGAGCATTTTCAAAGAATCCTAACTGTTGAGGGAAAGGAGATTGATGCTACTAAGACGATAGGCCTGCATCATGAACTTCCCGAAAAGTGGATGTCCGATAATGACTTTGAATATCCTTACGCCCACGAAGTTGCTACAGGCATTGAGAAGAAATACGTCGAATATCTTGGAGTTACCTGGAAAGGGTATTGTGAGGAGGTTGACAAGAATTTAAGAAAAGTCTATAGCAATAAGTTAAGAAATTCCCCGGAATCTCTGGATCTTGCCCCCTATTTATATTGCAGGGACAGGGAAGCATTGAAGGAGATCAGGGAAAGTGAGCCTGAAAAATAGCCACTTTCCAAATTTATACAACGAGCGTTAAGAAGATTTTCGCTCAAAACTATGGCGGCAAAAGGTCGTAAGGTCACTTCAGCAAAATTCTTGCTCTACTGTGTGATATCCTGAGAGTTTTCTGTACACCAGAATTGGTTGTACAAAACGATTAGTTAGAAACTACGTGTCTAGTGTGACCAATGAATAACAGTATATTAAAGAGGTCTAGCAGTCTATTGCCGCCATAGGCTCAAAAATGAACACTAAATTCTCCTAAGGTGATCTGAAACCTTGATCACTTCATAATCCAGGTTTTCCACAATTTTGTCACCAGCAGGGCGTTTCTTAAACATTATTCCTCTCTGGGTTATCAGGAAGAGATATGATCTGGTTTTCATGTCAATTCCAATGCATAATCCATTATTTTCCAGTAAATATTTTATGAAGAATCTCTCTGAGTATAGTTTCATCTATAAGAATAAATGTCATTCAAATAGATTATATTTTAGAATCTCCTCTTTATCATGGAAATGAGGAAAAAACCTGCAGAGCATTTGAACTTACGGATTGAAAAGAAATCAGTCCCGCTGGCATATGTAGCATTTGATGATGAAATTTACGTGATTTCCTCAGGCACGGCAAATAGATGGCCCAGCGAGGTTCTGAGGCATGGGGTTGCGACTGTTTATATTGATGGGAAAGAAAAGAGCGTTGCTGCTAATCTTGTTTCCGATGCAGATAAGATAAGAAAAGTGAAGATGTTAATGGAAGAAAAATATGGTTCTGAGAATTACGCGCAATGGTTTTCCAGGATTTCCCGTGTTATTTCACTTAAAGAATCCAAAGATATGGAGGTGATAAATGACCAGAAAAATTATAATAAATGGCTGACAGGGGAATTTGATTCGATAGCCAGTGATTATGATCGCCATATCTATGGCAATTTTGTGAATAATTACCTACGAGAACGATCCGTTTCCCTGATGAAAGAATTCTTCTCTGGTTCCTCTAGGCTGTTGGAAATAGGTTCAGGTACAGGAACGGAAACCATTGCCATGTTAAGGGAGGGGCATGAAATAACTGCCATTGATATATCAGAAAAAATGAACCAAATCCTGCTAGAAAAAGCCATGAGTCAGGGGGTTGATAGCATGCTGAAAACAATGACGATGAAGGCATCTGACTTGGAAATCCACGTGAATGATCTGGGAGAGGAATCCTTTGACGGAGTCTATTCCAACTATGGTGCCCTGAATTGCGAGCCGGATTTGGAAAAGATCATGATCGCATTCAATAGAATTTTGAAGCCGGGAGGAAAGTTGGTCTTTGGCATTTTCAACAAATTATGCCTTACGGAGATGATAGCCCATGTAATAGGCATTAAACCAAAGAGAGTTTTCGAGCGCCTCTCAAACATGGTGCCGGAAGGATCATCGAGATTTTGCATTGACGTTTTTCCCTATTCCCCGATGTACCTAAGAAGATTGTTTGCAAGGTGGTTCACGATAGAGGAAATATATGGATGCCCGGTTATGCTGCCGCCTTCAAATTACGCTTCTATTATGGAGGGAAGGATAGATGCCGGAAAAATCAAGAAAGCAGATATCTTTTTCTCCGATAAATGGCCATTCAAGTATCTTGGAGACCATACACTATATTTCCTGTCAAAAAAATAGGATTTCATGATTTTGAGGTCTCGATGTTTTTCCATAGGATCTGGTCGTGATCTGTGAGCATATCTATCTGCGCGGAAAGGCGGGACAATATCTCAATAACCAACAGGAATGGAAGCAACCCAATGATTTTCAAGTTACGTTTCAATGCCATTCTAAGTATGCTCAGGGTTACCTTTGTATTCCTGAAAAGCAGGGAAGAAATTGAACTTGGATTTTCAAGCTTCTTTCCCAGTTCAATATGGCCGTAATTGATCCTTCTTCTCTGGTTTATTAATTCCACCAACTCTGATGGCACAAAATTCCTTATCTCCAAATCTTCGTAGTACGCGGCCATTGCTCCATGCTTCTGTGCATTCAGGCACTGGAATGCATCATCATTTACAACCTCTGGAATCTTTTCGATAAATTTTCGCTTAAGATAAAGAAATTCTCCTCCGTGGATTGGGATGCCATGCATGAAAAAATATCTCAATTGCATGTCCCTGATAACCCATAGTAAAGATCCAATATTTCTTATCAGACCATCCCTTCTCAGGGGCACTACGTTTGTGAGTGCTATGCCAACCCCATTAACCCTTTCACAAATCCTGTCAAATACATCCGGCTGAAAAACCACATCAGCGGAAATTAGAAACACATCATCATTCGTTATCAATTTGAGGGCTCTGTTATAAGAGGCACTCTTTCCCTGCCTTTCCGGAGAATATGTAATTATGTCCCTCTTATCCGAGAAGGATTCAATAAATCTTGGGATGCTCTCGTTTCCATCAATTGCCCAGATTATCTGATCCAGTGATGAATTGTGAACGATAGAGTAGATCCTCTTCACAGAAGAGATATCATTGTTGGAGAAAATAATGGCAGTTTTACCCATTGTTTTGACCCCCGTTAAATTCTCTCTCGTATATTCGGTACTTTTCAGAATCAAGGTAAAAGAATCTTCTTGATATCTTTGGATTGAATTTTGCAAGTTGACCCTTACGAGCCACGTCGCGATTCGAATTTATGGTTGTCTTGATATATAGAAATGGAGCAAGGAAAATAAATATGAGGCAATCTATCAAGCTTTGGATCACATGTGAGTTGAAATTGAATTCCCTGGAATGCCCGTCAAGTTTCTTCAGTAGTTCTGAATAAAAATCAGATCCATGGATGGGAATCACCTTCCTGGCATCCGATATTTTCAGGGGACTCATTTTCCCTGAATAAAAGTTTGCTGCATATTCGGCATCCATAAATAACGACAGGCAAATATCCCTGTTTTTTACGAATCTCCTTATTATTAAAGCCCTGAGAATTACTGTCCACAACCTCTTTTTTTCCGAAATAATGAAAACATCCACGTCATCTTCCTCTTTGGGTTCATAGGAAACCGAGCCAGAAATCCCTATGAATTTGATGGATTGGTTTTTCAATTGATCTGAAAAGCGGATAGCCTGATTGATCTTTTTCATTTTAACGACTGATATCTCTGCTTTTCCTATCCGAAGGCTGGCTTCTTCTTCCAACTAAATCCTCCTCCACGAAACTTCAGGAATCAAATCAGGATGGATGAAAAAGGGAAGCCTGAGCATTGATAGTAATTGGAATAACACATAATAAATCTTTATAATGACGTTATAATACTTAGCAAACAATTATACTCCTTAATTGTCAATATTTATATATTAAATTTTTATTGATGATACATGAATAAGTCAATGATGAGTAACAAGGAAGGGTTAATCAGGATCCTTGGCGTCCTGCTGCTGATTAATTTTGCAGTTACCATGATTATCCTTTCTACCGACAAGAATCTTCAGAATGATTTTGGAATATATACTGGCAGCGGGTACTTCTATCACTGGTATGGCCTGCTTGCAACTGGGATCCTGGACATTATTGGTGCAATCATCCTGTTTGTAAAACCGGAGAGGGTTTTCCTGATCATCGGAGGACTCTGGTCAATATTCATGGTGGCTTTTACCATTGGTGATATCTTCCTGTACAAGTCCGTCGGATTCTCCACAGCAAACCAGTTCGCAACTTATCTATTTGGCTTGTCAAAATATCCATACTCTGAACCTTACTATCCGGGGCTTTATGATGTGCTGGTGGCCATCTATATAATAGCTTTTGTTTATGCTCTCGTGGCAATTTTGAAAACCAAAAAAGCCTGAGAACAATTACATTTTTATCAATCCTTTAAATTACCCCGAATGATAGACTTGGAGAATGTCTCAAAAACATTTTCCGGTGCGAAGAATGCCACTATTTCTAATTTAGATATTTCCGTTTCAAACGGGGAGGTTCTTGGATTAATTGGCTTGAATGGCGCCGGCAAGACCACAACACTCAGGCTTTGCTCTGGCATATTAATGCCCACCTCAGGAAAGATCCTGATAGATGGAATGGATCTCGAAGAAGATAAAAGAGAAGCATCAAGGGAAATAGGCTGGGTACCTGAGCAGCCGAATTTCTACCTCACAGAAACCCCGATAAACCTCATGCGTTATTATTCCACGTTTTATGATATTGACCCGAAAGATGCGGATAAAATATGCACCAATCTTCTCTCTTTGGTTGGACTTGAAAGGAAATATTATAGAATTCCCTTCGCCAAGATGTCGCAGGGAATGAAGAAGCGTTTTATGATTGCAGTTGCGCTTCTTCCCAACCCGAATAATTTTCTTTTTGATGAGACAATTAACGGCCTTGATCCTAACGGGATTAAATTTGTGGTGAATCTTATCAAGAAATTAAAGAGCGAGGGAAAATCAATAATACTCTCTTCCCACATACTGAAGGAAGTTGAGGCAATATCTGACAGGATAGCCATAATTCATAAAGGGAAGATTATCAAAATCCTGAAAAGCAGTGAAATCCCTGAAGCGGGACCCTCCACAGTGCTAATCAGAGTGGAGAACCCGAATTCCAGTTTAGGCACCGTGCTTGGAGAACTTGGGGATTATACCATCGATGGAAAAGACATTGTCTTGAAAAACATAAGGGTACCTGTAGCAGAAGCTTACAGGATCAATTCAATACTTGTATCGCATAATTACATGGTCTCGGCATTTCAGGTCACCTCGGGCAACCTTGAGGATGCTTTCTTTAAAATTATTGGTGGGTTGACTTGAACAGGCTTATTTCTGAATTAAAACACTTCTTCAAGAAATGGAATGCAATTGGAGTCGTCCTGATCGTGTTCATATTTGCGTTGATTTTTCTTCTGGGATATCCAACTCCTCCTGTGAGAGCTACAAGCTTGTCATATGATGCAACAACCTATTTCAATGAAAACACATCAACTTTCAATTCCACAATATTTGTTTTTGATGGCCAGGGTTTTGCCGAACCAAATTTACAGGTAAATTACGTTTTTTATATTGATGAAAATGGAACTGGAACTTCTTCAATCTTTAAAGGCTCAGGATCAACTAATTCACAAGGATTCCTATTGCTCAGTGAGAAAATAGGAAATTTAAGCAAAATGAGCACTGCTACGTTAATGGCTTACAACATGACCTACTCCGGAGGCTTTTTTTCACATGATTCCATGTCAAAACAATATAGCCTTGGAGAGAAAGTTACAAACCCCTATTTCATGACATGTGTCTTTGGGCAGACCAATCTTGAAGATAGATCGCTTATGGTTGCATACCTGCCCAATAATCTGTCCCAGTCGCCTGAAATATCTATTGCGGTGGAAACCACGAGCCTTTTTGGTGGGGGTTATCAAAGCTTTACATTAATCGGGAACTACTCAGGGTTTACTGTTAAAAACATTCCTGTATCATCATTTCTATTCAAGAACTATGCCCTTTTTGACAGCTTTAATTTTTTAATGTACAATAACGCAGGAGCCCAAGGGCAACAGATATCGGAACAGACCGTACAGGGTTACCACACGGTGAGTTACCTGAATAATGAACTGGGACTTATTCTCGAATTCACACTATTCCTTTTTATCCTTCTTCTGCTCTGGTTCACGGAGGACTATTTCGTTAAACCGATGAAGAATGGGACAATGGAATCTGTCATTTCAAAGCCCGTTGGAAGGAGGGAACTCTATCTTTTGAGATTTTCTGCAGTCACATTAGGTTCCATAATAATCCTTCTTGCTGATATCGCGGCAATAGAAATCCTGATATGGGCATTTGCTCGCACTCTCGCCCCATTGGGGGCACTGGTTGGAACCCTGGCAACCTTAACATATTTCTTGATTGCAACCACTTCACTTACTTTCATGCTATCCACATTTGGAGGAAAGAGGTTCTCCAACAGGTTAATTTTCCTGATTATATTGCTTCTTGTCTGGGTTTATGTATGGTTTCTGTTTATGTTTTCCACAGGCCTGATACCCAACACGAAAATCCTTTCCCCTGCATATAAATTAATCATTTCATTACTGACTTTGGCCCAATACACAAATCCGTTTACCATACCATACCTGTTTAATGATATTCTCACCAAGAGTATTCTCATTCCGGGGAATGCCTACGGTCCCCTCTACCAGTACGGAATCAACCCTGTAGTGGTGATAATTGCTGCGACTTGCTGGATATTGATTCCATTTATAATCGGATTCAGGAGGATGAAGAAGATAGATTTTTGATTTATCAGAGGAAATCAATAATCCATTTCCCTGTGACGAGTGCGAAGAAAAAATAAAGAACGATATAGGCATTGTTCTGATTATGAATATCGAAGTTTCGGAGAATAAGAAGTCGGACAGTTCTGGTAAGATGATCAGCATTATACCGTTCTTTGAGGGAGAAGAGAATAGAAACGTGAATGATGACTTCAGGAAAAGCTTGAGCGAAATTGGGTTCAACGGAAAATTAAGGGATACCAGAATAGTTTCATTCCCTGACTCCAAAGAGGTCCTGTGTGGCGTGGGATTAGGAAAGAGGGAGAAGTATTCTCTTGACCTCTATCGAAAAGCCTTATCATCTGCCATTAGAGATGTCCAGAAAACAAAGATTTCTCATGTTAATATTGTGCTTCCTGAGATTGACATTGAGGAGGAAGCCCTGGAAGCTGCATATATTTCGGAACTGACATTATATGAATTTTCAACGTATAAGTCAAAAGCCAACAATGGAAAAGCGATTGAAAAAATAACGATAATAGGAAAAAGCTCTTTGGCTGGCTCAGTGACGAAGGGCGAGATCCTCGGAAAGGCAACAAATTACGCAAGGGATTTTGCCAACATGCCTCCTTCTGATGGCACACCGACTTATTACGAGAAGTTGGCTAAAGACCTGAAAAATGTGAAGGTTACCGTCATAGAAAAGGAGAAATTCAAGGAGATGGGAATGGGCGGACTGGAAGGCGTATCCAGAGCTGCCAGGGAACCGGCAAAGCTGGTTATTATGGAGTATAAGAACTCAGAAGAAAAGCCCTTTGCCATCGTTGGGAAAGGGATAATATTTGACAGCGGCGGAATATCGATTAAGCCTTCCGCAGGAATGCAGGAAATGAAATTCGATAAGTGCGGAGCCTCTGCAGTATTGGGAGTCATGAAAGCATTAAGTGAAATGGAGCTAAAGGTCAATGTTATTGGACTTGCGCCATTGACCGAGAACCTTCCGGGTGGAAATGCATACAAGCCCGGTGATATTCTGCGCCATTATAATGGAAAAACGTCAGAGGTAATAACCACAGATGCAGAAGGGAGGCTTGTAATGGCAGATGCACTTGCATATGCCGTTGATAAATTCAAGCCGAAGGCCATACTTGACATATCCACGCTTACAGGTGCTTGTGTGACCGCTCTTGGAAACAACATTGCAGGACTGATGGGAAATGATGAAAAACTCATCAAACAAATGATGGAAGCTTCGTCAAGAAGCTGGGAAAAGGTATGGCAATTGCCCATCGATGATGATTTCAGAGAGCAAATAAAAAGCACAGTTGCGGATATAAAGAATACTGGCGGTTCTCAGGGTGGGGCTGAGACGGCAGCTGCTTTCCTAGAGAATTTTGTCGGCTCAACACCATGGCTGCATCTCGACATCGCTGGTACCGCATGGACACAGGAAAAAACTGCTAAGAATGAGTATCTTGGCAAAGGTGCTACAGGATATGGAGTAAGGCTCCTGTGCCAGTTCGCAGCTTCGATTTTTGAATGAATTATGGAAAAGAGCATTTCAGGCTCTTTCCACCTTTTATTGCCTTATAGATTGCAGAACCGGCTCCGCTGTCAGCTTTTATCCTCACGATGCCCTTGTTTGAACTGATTGCCTGGAGAACCAGGATGTCGTCAATGTAAATGTTCACAGAACTGTTCTTCTTTCCTGTATCAAGATATATGATCCTGTTCTTCACCAGCGGGACAATGTCAACCTTATCGTCCTTATCCGGTTCATTGGCCTCAACGTCCAGCCTGACCTTGAGTTTCCTTTCCAGCTCAGATATGGATGCCCCCTTTCTTCCAATTAGCCGGGCCATCATCGGTTCAGGAACACGAACCACTGCCTTTCCTGATCCCTTCATCTTTACCTCCACGTGATTGGTGCCAAGAAAGTTTGAGATTTCGTCTGCAACCCTTGCCTTTGTTTCCTCAGAGCTTTGTGAATCCTGTTCCTGTGATACTGGTACGACAACCACTTGATCCCCGAATGTGTATATCTCAAACTTTGGTTCACTTGAAGGATGTTCTGTTATCACAATAACAGGCCTCGCAAGATCATCCTGCGTCATTCCCGATGGAACCTTGACAACATAATGAACCCTTAGAATACTCGAAATATTACCCTTGCTCACATATAGAACCGTGTCTATAACCTGAGGGATCAGCCCGAGTTCTATTCTTCCGATAAATCTGTGGATCGCATCAATTGGCCTTGTAGCATGAACAACTCCTATCATGCCCACTCCTGCAAGTCTCAGGTCACTGAAGACCTTGAAATCACTGGTTACCCTCATCTCATCGAAGATGGTATAATCGTTTCTCACCAGCAGCAATAGATCACCTGTTTTCTCCATTGAGCCGTCAAGTACGGTATATTGTGTTATCTCCTTGTTGACCTGCAAGTCCCTTGGCCGTTCCATGGTTTTCACGATGAGATCCCTTTCGTTCAGGAGATTTGCCAGAGCCTGGACAAACGTGCTCTTTCCTGCCCCCGGACTCCCTGCCACCAGGATACCGGATGAACCAGATAGGATCTGGTCAAGTATTTCCTTGTCCAGGGAATAATCATCGATTGTGGTGGTTTTAATTGGCCTCACTGCAGTAATTTCAAGGCTGCTTGCGAAAGGCTGCCTTGCGATGACTATCCTGAATTCCCTCAATTGGACAACGGTTGCTCCCAGGTTATCCATTTCTATGAAAGAGTTATGATCCCCCCTAGCCCTCTTTATGATATTATTTGCAATAGCCTCAGCTTCAGCCTCCGTGATCTCCTTATCCATGGTTTCAAGTTTTATGTGCCCAGGATAACCCTTCTTTACCTTGGTTCTTGATCCAGACTTTATGTGTGCCGAAATGGTCATTTCGTCAAAAAATTCCTCAATATTCCTGTTCAGGGAATCCTTGGGTTCCAGGAACTCAACTCTTATACCCTTTATAACGGCAATTTCCCTCTGGACATTATCCCCGGTGACAAGAACTGCATCATATTCTGCGGCAACGTTTCGTATGAGATCATCAATTTCACCAACCCTTGCTTTTTCTATCTGCCATTCACCGGGCCTCTTTCCGGTTATTTCAAGTGATATGGTTCCCTTATCAGCCATTAACCGAATTTTTTTCAGTTCCTCGAGTGCTGCAAACCCGATGCTCCTTCCTTCGTTTGCCTGGTGTTCCACCTCAGATAACATTGCCTCTGTGAAGATCACCTTGGAGTCTATCTTCTTCTTTATGAACTCATAGAATCTCCCATCTACTATAACCGAAGTGTCTGGTATATAATCCACATTATTGTAAGTGATGATGCTTATTTATCTCTTAGTATGTAATGACGGAGAAATGGTTGAAATCACTAAGGATGGTTTCTTGCGTTCAAGACTAAGAAAATCATTAATGTCCATAGAGGATGCTTTTACTCTTGGGTTCTCTGGTGGCCTGGATAGTTCATTCCTTCTTTTTATATCAGGGCAGAATTGTGATCCCTGTGTTGTGGGATCACCAGGATCCAAGGACATACTCAACGCTAAACTTATTGCTGACTTCTATCATCGGCCAATAAGGATCGAATATGTGCCGGAGGCAGATGTTATAGAATCTGCATCAACGGTCATGAAGGTTGAACCATCGGCATCATTGACGGAAATATCATACGATGCTGTACTTGTAACACTGATGAAGAGAACGGAGAATGAAATAGTGGTCACAGGCCAGGGATCTGATGAAATCTTTTATGGGTATTCAAAATTCCTTGATGGGAGGGAGAATTCCAATAGAGATAGTATAGATACACTCATGAACAGGACACTTCCACGGGAGAATAAGCTAGCCTCAATTTTCGGAAAAAGGCTTGTAACACCATATCTTGATGATGAGATCGTCAAAACCTATTCAGATCTTCCCCGGGAGATGCACATTGTTGATGGAATGGGGAAAATGATTCTCAGGCGTGAAGCAGTCAACTGTGGATTTAACCCGGAATTTGCCTCGACAAAAAAGTTGGCTGCTCAATACGGTTCACGATTCCAGAAAGTAATTTCCAATGCCATTAAGGCCGGAATTTTGGAACCTGCAAAAGCAGGGGAAGGAAAGTGATGCGAAAATTAAGCCCTGTCCAATCTGTGGCGTTGATGCTGATATTGCGTTTTGTATACGCCATGAACTGGTATAATGTATCCCCTTTCCTGACCTCAATTACCGGATCGTATTCCCAGGGAGCGTCTTCGTCCGGATTAATCCTGTCAGCGTTTCTCCTTGGGGCAGGTTTATTCCAGATACCATCAGGTTTCATAGCCTCAAGAATAGGTGCACGGAATGTTGCCCTTTGGGGAATGATAATAATGTCAGTTTCTGTTTTCCTTTCACCTCTCTCCCCTGATTTCATTGTTTTCCTTATATCTAGATTCTTTGTGGGCCTTGCTTCAGCTTTCTTTTTCTCTTCAGGAATCGTCCTGCTAGGCCAGATAGACAAGAGAAACATAGACGGAAAAATCACAATGTTCAATGTTTCCTTTGCCGCCGGAGGAGGTTTCGGGATTATCCTTTTTGGTGAACTGGGAAGATATATCCAGTGGCAACCCTCCCTGTATCTCGCAGGAATAATAACAATTATACCTTCTGTTATCGCTCTTGCGATGATTCCTGACCCAGGAATAAGAAGAAAAACCATGAAGGGGGTTATATCAAAACTTAATTCTCCGCTCCTGCTGCTTCTATCCTTTGGAATAGCAGGTTACTGGGCTCTCAATTTGACTGCCGTCGAATACCTGAATCCATATACATTATTCACGACAGGTTCTGTTAATTACGCGGGAATTGTGGGCAGCTTAGCATTATTTTCCGGAATCCTGGGAATCTTCATTCTTCCCTTTGCAAGAAAAATTAAGCCCATGCACATAAACGGAGGATTGGTGATTCTTCTTTCAGTTCTTGTCATAATGATTCCGCTCGTGGGTGTAATAGGTTTGGGTGCAATTGCCCTCATTGAAGGAATGTTCAGCATAACGATCTTTTCTGCCGAATACTATTATGTTGTCTTGCTGGAGCAGGATGAAACCGTTGTTCCGTTAAGCATCGCAACCATGAATACAATCCAGATTGGCTTCGGTTCTTTTGTGGCATTCGTTTTCTCAATGATTTACGCATCAGATAAAACACTGGCATGGTATGCACTTGGATTCATTTCTCTTATCACTCTTCCACTATCAATTCCGGCGTTGCTGAAAGTTGAAAAATTATTTCCGAAATCATCATCATGAGATTTCCTGATATTTCACGTACTTACCCCAGAAAGCCAGACTTACCATTGTTATGAAGATGCTGATTATCAGGATTACAACCCAGAGTATTCCCATGTTATTAGGAAAATACTGGA
>JAJZXT010000118.1 GCA_021806355.1 Thermoplasmata archaeon | reverse complement strand
TTAAAATTGTGGCAAAGCAGTTCCTGTTATGGATGAAGGAGAATGAAACACTCAGAACGTTGTGCTACATGGAATGATGACATACGTACGGCAACATGTATTACGTTGTGTATAATCGGGATTTTGACACTATATATAGGAAGATTTCTGTCCTTTGTGAGGAAGCACATGAAGGAGGTGTTCCTCCGACTTGGCATAAGTGGGGCTAGTTAACCAGAGATATACTTTAATATAGCTCTGGTTGATTAGTTACAGTGAAAATCCCTCTGGTAAACCAACTGAAAAAAAGGCAGCAGGTTGAAATCGCCTTGCTTCAGGATGAGATCATAAGAATCATATATTTAGTTGCAGAGGACATGGTCTTGCATGGCGATACAGCTATCTGGAGATGTTATTCGGGCAAAAGGTTTTCAGAGGATCTCGATTTCTACTCATTATCATTCCCAAGTGTCACTAAACAGTTTGAGAAAAGGGTGCTATCCCAAGGACTAAAAATGGAAAAGATTAAGGATACAGGAAACGTGATATTTTCCTCTGTCTCTAATGGAAAAACAATAGTGAAACTCGAAGTAAATCATACCAGAAAGGTTGATGGTTCAATAACATCGTACGAACTCGTAGATGGTACTGGAATCGAAATACTGAGTCTAACGCCGGACCAGCTTATCAACGAGAAAATTGACGCATACACTGACAGAAGATACATCAGAGACCTCTATGACATTCATCATCTGGTCAAATCAGGCAGTATACTGGATTCCACCAAGACCAGGCTCCGATTTTTTCTGCAGAACATTCAACACCCCGTTGATGAATCCATTCTCAAATCAATCGTGTACATAGGGCTGGCACCAACCTTTGACCATATGATCAATGAGATAGGGAGAAGCATTACATGAAATTCATGAAGCAGTTCACGGAGGAGTTCAGTAATAAACCTGCCTTTGGAACTGAAGAAGTCAGAGCTTTTCTCAAAAGAAGAAGTGCGTCTGGTGGATATCACAAACTTCTAATCCAGAATATGCTGAAATCAGGTAGGATTTACAAAATAACCAAGGGCGCCTATACGTTCTACGATGAGGTACAATATGCCGGATTTGCCTTTTATCCATTCTACTACGGTCTTGAAGATGCACTATCATTGAGAGGACTGTGGGAACAGGAAACTAACCCTGTTATTATAACGCCGAGAAAAGTAAGAAACGGGATCAGGCAATTCGACTCGCGTAACTATCTCGTGAGGCGAATAGACAGAAAAATGTTCTTCGGCTATACAATGTTGGAATATGGGCAATTCTACATTCCGGTGTCTGATATGGAAAAAACTTTGATCGATCTCGTCTATTTTAACGTAAGGGTGCCTGATGAGGTCATTTCCGCAATGATCGAGAGTCTGAATCGGGAAACTTTCAGGAGTTACCTGACTGAAGTACCGAAGTATCTCTCAAACCGGATGAGAACTATTGTTCACAAAAAGAAATGGTGAACCAAAACCGGGTATGACCAACAGAGATGATAAATTTCCAAAACTCAAACCATCGTTTCAATATCGCTTTCCAGTATCCCAAGTACTTTCAGGCTCTTCTTCTCTATGAAAAACCTTCCTGGAAGATTACCATAATCCTCGCCGTCAATTTCCACCATCGCTTCCCCTGAAATCTTTAGGTCCTTTGTATTGAAACTTATGACATCTTTATCTTTAATATATGACCCATTTTTCAACTTTCTGAGGCTCATCAGTAATTTTGCCCTGCCAGCATTCTTTATGATATGAACTGTCAATAAACCATCATTCAATGATGCGTCAGGAGCTGCCTTTATTCCGCCACCAAAATAAAGCCCGTTTGCAATGATTATCTCCGATGCTTTTATGCTTTCATTAAATTCTGCGGATGAGATGGAGCATTCGAACTGATTGAAATTGATGATCTCCATCATTATTGTCATGGTGAACGAACTTCCACCCCTCTTCTTCTTGTGGGCATTCATTCTTTTCATGACTTCAGCCCCAAAACCTGCCTCTGCTATGTTAGCGAAATATCTTTTTCCGGTCTGGGATTCGACTACCCCCAGATCAACCCTGACAGAAATGTTCCGGTCGATCATATCCTTGATTGATTCCTCCCTTCTGCTGCTGAAATTTCTTACAAAATCAGATCCTGTTCCGGCCGAAACCGGTATAATGGTTACATCCTTTCCAGCACATGCTTGCACCGCCTCATTCAGGGTACCGTCCCCGCCAACAACTGCTATGAATTCATTACCTTGATCAACAGCATCACTTGCAAATGTCTCGGCGTCCCCATGCTTCTGGGTTATTGAGTATGTGAGATCATATTCGGAAAGTATTGATTTCACGTGTGGCCAAATGTTGGATGCATATCCCCCTCCCGCATTCGGGTTGATAATTGCATGTATCTTCCTTGTCACTTCTTCACATCCTTGAAGGCATTTCTTATAGAATTCTCTTCAGATTTACCCTTGTCCTCCCGATAAACCGTGAATGCCTCCCTTCTTCTCAATATATCCTCTGGAAACATTGCACATTCATACATTATCTCGTGGACGTACCTGTCTTTTGTATCCGGCCTCTCATATGAGATCTTCGGCATACCCTTGATCTTGAACTTCAACCCAAATTCAGATGAGACAATTCTTGCGACTTTTCTTGATGCCGCCCTGTAATTTGTCAGCTTTCCCCCGTACACATTAATTATCTTCCCTTCCTGTTGAATCAAGAAGTCCCTTGGCAGTTTCCCAGGGTCCTCAGAGTCGCCAATCAAAGGCCTGATTCCGGCATATGAAGTAATGATGTCATTCAATGTGAGATCGGGAATCACCTGCTTTGCGCTATTCACTATATATTCAACATCACTTTGAGATGTTTCAAGGTTCTCTGGATTATCCGTGAAGTTATCAGTTGTCCCAATAACAATTACTTCCCCAGCCGGTATTATGAACATCTGCCTCCTGTCTATCTGGGACATGAAAACAATGCCGGAATCAAGCGGAAATTTTCTCCTGCTCACAACAATGTTAACCCCCTTGCTTAATCGGAACGGGAGGTTACCTTTTGTTCCGGTCTTCTCGGCAATTTTCTCAGCCCATGGCCCTGAGCAGTTGATGATCATTTTTGACTTGATATCTATGGTTTTCTTTCCTATTGA
>JAJZXT010000032.1 GCA_021806355.1 Thermoplasmata archaeon | reverse complement strand
AAGAAGAAAAGATATAAGAAGGGAAACGAAAGCACTCACATATCTCATGGAGTACATTTCCTGCGAAATTCTTTTTATGACTCCTCGGCTCAGAAAAATAGAACCAAATACTATTCCAAACGTCATCACCGCAAGATCAGATATATTATCTCCAGTGAGGGCGGCTATAAGCCCCAATGTGTTTGCACCTAAAGTGAATGCCGTAAGGAATGAAAATATTACCAGAAGAGGTTTCAGCAGTTTTGGGATCGTCCAAGGGTTCTTTACGCTCTTTCTCAGCAGTGCTTTATTAAGGAGTATTGAAAGGCATATCGAAACCAACGGAGCAAAAACCCACGCCGCAACGACAAGATAAACATATGATTGGTTAAAGGCATATCCCTGCCTCAATGAAATGCCTATTCCTGTGCCCACCAGTGCCATGGTGAGAGACAGTGGTATCCGTGCCAGTGCTGCAAAAATAAATATGAAAAGCGAAACTGAAAGCACAAAAATAATGAACACCGGCGATGTTGGCATTATTCTTCCAATGGAGTCCTTAAGAAGATGTCCCTCGATTAGGAGTCCCAAAGTAAATCCCACAATTCCAAGTACCAGGCCCATTTCTCTGCTTACAATTCTGGCTCCTATGATATTGCCAACCGCTGCACTCATATGGTTGCCGGAAACAAAAGCAGCAAGTAGAGCGGAAAGAACAAGAATTGATATGAAATAAATCATTTTGATACTGATTGCACAATTGTTAGAACAATATCAGAAACATCCTCGCAGCCATCAAGCATATCATCCAGTGTATGAGCCATGGCATTTATGTGGTTAAACGTAAGATATGATATTGAATCTGATTTCTTGTATAGTGAATCTATGATTCCGTCCTTCATCTCATCAACTTCCCGTTCGAGCCTTTCAATCTCTTCCCTCTTATTCTTGACGTCATCAAGAGTTTCAGCTTCCAAAATTTCTTTAATGAACGTTGATGCGGATATACTTGAATTTATAATGTCAATAAAATTGGAATAGAAATTTCGAATCAACTGGCGGCTCTCGCCTTTGAAAAGAGGGCTATTCCTCGCTCTTACAATTTCCCTTGAGACCCAATACGCTTTATCAAGAATATCATCGAAGGTTTCTGTGAGTTCTAGAAAATTATCCATGAGGTTGGATCCAATTGCTCCTGAGGTTATAATGTTCTTCAGGTTAAACGTCAGGGAATCTCCTTCTGTTTCCTTTCTATAAACGCTTTCTGCCAGATCTTGAAGATCATCATCCTCAGCGTTGATCATCTCAAGGAGAAACTTGCTGGATAACTCTATAAGTTCAGCATAATAAATCATTTTCCGAAGAACCTGACGTTCGCCCACTACCATTAGCCTCTTCAGAAAATTATAATTAACCATCGCTTTAAATCGTTAAACAATATAAAAAACTCTCTAATTGTGAATCATGAAAAACCTCTTTTTAAATTAAAGGAAAATCTAATTATTGCTGTAGACATTATTTGTTGATAATGATGGCAAATTATAGGAGTGTTTTAAGAACTCTGGGAGGCCGGAACACATCAGACGGAGCAGGCGTTAAATTGAACAGGGCTTTCTCATATTATGATGAGCCCCTGATAGATCCGTTCCTCATGATGGATAATTTTAATTCTGTTGATCCTGAATCGTATATGGCAGGGTTCCCATGGCATCCTCACAGAGGAATCGAAACTGTCACGTATATGCTGAAAGGTTCCATAAACCACGAAGACAGCATAGGGAATGCCGGAACAATTAACCCTGGTGGAATTCAATGGATGACAGCAGGAAGCGGAATTATCCACCAGGAAATGCCAGAGCTGAATAAGGAAGGAATAAACGGTTTTCAAATATGGGTAAACCTGCCTGCGGCAGAAAAAATGACAATGCCAAGATACAGGGATATGAATGGGATTGATATTCCAGAATTATTCATCGAAGATTCAAAATTGCGTGTAATAACAGGAAGCATTAATAATAATATCAACAGTTCTTTTTCATTCAAGGCAGAAACATCGATATTGGATGTAAGTGTTCCACCAGAGCAGGAAATTTTGATACCTGTAAGAAAGGGCTATACTGCATTGATTTACGTCTATCGAGGAGCAGCAAACATTGGTATAACTCATCACACCGTTTTGGAAAACTCAACCGCGGTACTGGATCGTGACGGGGAAAATATTCTTATTTCGTCAGGAACAGATCCCTTGCAATTCATTCTTCTAACTGGTAAGCCGTTGAATGAAAGTGTTGCGTGGAAGGGACCAATTGTCATGAACTCTTGGGAGGAGATTCAACGTGCATATAGGGACTTAAACGATGGCACATTCATAAAGAACAGGGAACCTAAAACAGATCAAATCAGCTGATCATTTCCTTCAGCATTGCTCTTTATATTACTTTTGATTTCTTGGAACAATCTGAAATCGAATTGCCCCTCCCCGGTCTCAATACCATATTTTGTATACGTGAAGTCAGAGACGGTGATTGCGGATATAAGGCGATAAATTCCCGATCCTGTGCCCATTGGAACAATGGAAATGATTCTTCCCTCTTTTCGGTTCAACGCAATCTCCCTGCAGAGGCTAAAAAATTCATAATCCTGATCAATTCTCACTGCCATTTTCACCGCCCGGTATCCTCTTTGATATGTATTAGATACCAGATCTCTTATGGGAGTCACCTGATTCAGGTGATAGGAAATTAGGGTATGTTTCGGAGATGGTTTAAATCCAATTTTATCGAGAACGGTACCATCTATGTCAACCAAATTTTCCCCGTTTTCCAGGGAAATGGAATAAAATTTATTCAATTCTTCAATGTTATTACTCCTGTAGGTCAGTATTGAATCGGATTGATTTTCGATTATTTTTTTCAATATGTTGATCCTGCCATCAAATCCCGTTTCACTCATCAAATCAAAGCGAAATTCAGGAAGCGTATTTTCAAAAGTTGAAAGAATTCTCAGCTTATCTCGAAATTCATCTGTTTGATCAGGAATCAGTGAAACAATTGTCACAGGATCAAAATTCTTTTTTTTCAGCATTTCAATTGATGTTGACATTTTTGACCTCGTCAAACTGACATCCTCTCCATCGCAAGCGACTGGAGGTTCCTGCTTCATAGAGTGGCAACTCGTAGACCTCCCTTAAGGAG
>JAJZXT010000110.1 GCA_021806355.1 Thermoplasmata archaeon | reverse complement strand
TGCCATTCCTTAGCCTGCTTCTTTACACATACCAGGGTGCATCAGCGGACACTGACGCACTCTGGGCATCACTCCTCATGCTCTCATACATGGCTCTGCCCAGGCACAAGACCTCAGGCATCCTATTCGGGCTATCCCTCTCAGTGAAGCAGCTGCCCATCATTGCAGCGCCATTTCTCCTCTATTTTGTATACAGGGAATACGGTATGCGGAAAGCTTTGGCATGGATGGCGGCAGCCGCTGCGGTATTTCTTTTGGTCAATGGATATTTTATCATGGAAAATCCAGGGTACTGGTTCTCCTCCATGATTGCAAATGAGTTTGCTCCGCTCATAGGCATAGGTTTCGGGATACCGCAGGTATCATTTTCCGGGGTCTTCCAGGTGCCAGAGATATACTTCACCATAATCATGGTGGATCTGCTTCTTGCCTTTCTTGCGCTGTATATGGTAAAATACCGTGAAATGAAATACGCGCTCTTTGTCTTTCCCATCCTCATATTTCTCTTCAACTACAGGCTTTTTCCCCAGTATCTTTTTTACTGGATGATCATATCCATTGTTCCCATGCTTGACTCCATGGCTCCAAAGACATCATCTACAGAGAATACAGCAATCCCCATAGCGAAAATCAAGTGGAATGAATTAAAGCCTTCAAGGGCGATGATCGCGATCTTGGTTGTTATACTGGTGGCGAGCATTCCAATTGGATATCATGAGGCAATGCAGAAGAATCCGGGATATTTTACCATTGAATCTATCAACTTCGAATCGTACAATGCCTCAGGATATGTTAATGGAATGAATGTTGAAATTGTATACCATGGAAGCGTAACTGATCTCTCCAATGTATATTTCAGGGTCTTTCCCAACGGGGACATAATCAATGGAAACATGTATCTATGGTTAGACAATGGCAGCTTAGTTCTTACGCCGGATGTTGCCCAAAATGTAACTATCAACCCGCAGTATCCACGCTATTCCATTAATCCGGCCATAAACTCAATGGTTGTTGCCTATTACGGAGAGATTCAGGGGAGCTATTATTTAAAATAAAAACGGCAATCTTGAACGCTTTGGGGGTAAATAATAAACCCTCAATCGTTTACATTCTGTAAATTTAGAGGATCTGTTCAGGAGACTTCTATGCTTAGAGGAACCATGGACCATGAAGGAGACAGGCTTGTCCACCAGGAAAAGAGGGTGTGACCCGAACCATCGCAGAACTGGAACACTTTAGCAATATTACTATTGAGAGAGATAGATACAGCTAAGTCAAGTAATAAATTATATATTCGGAACTATACCCTGTAATAAATTATCTGGAATTAATTATGAAAATCTTATGGCTTACTCATAGGGATCCATTGAATCCGAAGGCCGGAGGTGCAGAGAGGATTGCAGAAGCTGTGAGCACTAGACTTGGTCTGTTTGGAGATGAAATAACAATTTTTGCTCCTAAGTTTAAAGGCGCGAAGAATGAGGAAGAAATCAATGGTTATAGGATTATAAGAACTGGCGGCATTATATCATCTCATCTTACGTTGCCTTTTTATTTGTTAAAAGAAAATTTCGATATTGTGATAGCAGATTTAGGACACGCTATTCCTTGGATTTCACCCCGCGTAATGAAAAAAAAATTAGTCGTTCATTTTCTTCACCTACACAGAAGGTCCCTTCCCGGCCAGGTT
Organism: Thermoplasmata archaeon; assembly: GCA_021806355.1. GTDB lineage: Archaea > Thermoplasmatota > Thermoplasmata > Thermoplasmatales > Thermoplasmataceae. The sequence continues at coordinate 1,504 of JAJZXT010000110.1, read as the reverse complement.
AATAGTTTTCTCGCTTTTGTGATATCAGCCATTGAAAGGTGTTATTTTTTATTATATCCAACCACTAAATTTGTTACAATTTCCAAGACTTCGTTGTCTGATCTTACAGAAAAAATTGGCATAAATTCTAAGAATTGCACAATAATAAGGCCTGGTGTCAATTCTGAATTGTATTTTTCAAGGTCAAAGACAGAACAACCATCCTTGATCTACTTTGGTGGCATGAGAGAGTATAAGAGGCCTTATGAGGTTCTTTATGTTTTTAAAAGACTTATGAGAATATTTCCAAATATTTCCCTCACTCTGGTAGGCTCTGGGCCACCAATGGCTAAAATGATCGATATATCAGAGAAACTTCAAATTTCTCCCAGAATTAATTTCAAAGGGAGAATAAGCTCAGAGGAACTCTCAAGGTTAGTTGGCTCATCTTGGCTCAACATACATACTTCTATAACAGAGGGCTGGGGGATTTCAATAATTGAGGCTGCATCAGCAGGTACCCCAACCGTAGGATATGACGTGCCGGGTGTCACCGAGTCCATCGAGTCTGAAATGAACGGGATCAAGGTGAAGGATGGGGATAGAGATGCCCTGTATAAGGCCGCTAAGAGAATCTTGGCCGAGCCGAAACCATGGTGGGCTAGCTCTCTTGAAGTGGCCAACAAGTATTCCTGGGATAGAGCTGCAGAGGAATGGCATGAAGTACTGAAAAGTGAAATTGAAACAAAGAAACACCGGCAACATATGCTGTGTTGAATAAATATATATAGAAGTTAGCTGGAGCAGCTAATTTTCATCACTCCCCAGTCAATCTCCTCTTTTCTGGACAGCTGTACCTCCCACTGGAAGACCTTTGCCCTGTTCTTCTTCAGGTACTGAACCATCAACGCCACTGTTCTCTTTCCTCACTAGGAACACCATATTTACATATTTTAAGTATCTGATCTTGTCAAGGAAAACCGGTATCCTAGGATGATATTTTCCACAGAGTGATGAGTTGTTGTACCCGTACGGATTACTGTGGAACCTTGAGTAGGATGTGGGGCTGACGCCTTAACCCGATCTCTTGAATGTGAAAAACTATCAGCGAGCCAAGCATGCGAGTTTGAATGTAGGACAGTATAAAGACACTTTATGGGGAAATTGATGCATGAATGATTACAAAATAATTCCCGTATGATGCATTTTCATTCAATAAATGATGCATATGATACTGTGCCAAATGGAATGATGTCCTAAAATGGTGCAAAGAAATGCAAAAGATGCCCCAAATAATGATCACCATGGCGACCCATTAGCCAGGGCCCCTCAACCAACAGAATCAGAATGGCAAACTTGCCCAGCTTAATCCGTTCATCTGTGAGATCGGACTGCTTCCTCTCCCCCTCCTCGATCTTCCTTATGATGTTTGTCTCCTCCTCTGCCCTCATGGATGTGTCCTCATACATATAGAGATATTTCCCGCCCAGGTCCTTCATTCCTGAAAGTATGCCCCTCTTATTGT
>JAJZXT010000124.1 GCA_021806355.1 Thermoplasmata archaeon | reverse complement strand
CGTTTCTGTGATTTTTCACAGCTACAGAAGAGATCATTTCCATTCCCACACCGTATTCTCTCATGTATGCTTTTGCCATGAATGCTGCAAGAGAAGGAAGAGTCAGTCCGGATTTTCTTTCACGTTCAGAAAGCAGTGAAGCAATGATGGATGTCGATCTTCTGGAAGGTACAGAAGTCATCTTCTCCGCCCCGATAATAAGGACAGTGTTAACATACCCGCTTTTTATCATGGAATTTGCGATATAGATTGCAGAACCGCCGCTTCCGCTTGTATTATCTACCCTCATGGAAGGTGTCCCGTCAATTGAAAGGGATGAGCAAACATGATCGGACAGACCGGATAGCCCGGTATATTCGCCGCAATAGGAATTTGAAACCAGTACGAGATCAATAGAATCAGAATATTTTGCAGAAATGCCCTGAGAACTCTCAACCGCAAGTGAAATTAGATCATCATTCCTCTTACCGAATCTTGTCATCCCAAATCCGACAATAGAGGTCATTCATGTCTGGATGGGAAAACAGTTAAAGTATGTTGCGAGATATTTTAAAAACAAGTCTATTGTCTCCTGCATTTAGTTATATGAGTCACAACAAAAATAGTTACGTGTATGAATCTTGCCCTCTTTAGTTTCTGGAACATATTGTTCAAATTGTCTTTTCAAAAATTCAGTTTATTTCTGCTATAGGTACAATTCAATATCCTATGCGCTCAAATGCAAACTTTTTGCGATGGAAAAAGTAAAAGCATTCAGAAACAGTAGGAAGCAAGTATTGTTAAATAACAAATGTAAAAGAATAAGTATAGAACAGGATAATAACATGGATCAATGTCATATCTTTTACCGTCCAATCCTTTAATTTCAGAATTTTATTCAAAGATCTGCTTGACGGCCTTGAAAACAGGGGTAAAGACATTCATGTGAAAGCATGGAGTCATGTTCCGCATAATATGTAATTTGATCATATCTATGGGCTTGAAATAAGGCTTGTCCCAGCACTGGAAAGAAGAATAACCGAATAATACGGATATTTTTATTTGATTGACAACATGTGCGCATTGACCTTACAGAAAAGTACGGTGCAAATCTAAAAGATTCAAGAACTGGAATCTTTTTTGAGAACATGCCGACATTTGATCTTTTCCCCGATTAGATTGAGGGATTTTACGGTGAGTACAGATCAATAAGGGAGTAACTCGATTTCAACACCGGGAACAGGCAAGAGGAGTTCCGGCCATAAGAAGGATTAGGTTTAGAAGACCTCTGACAGGACCGAACATCTTTTTAATATAGTCATGGCTGTGCAGGAACGTATTCAGGACAATAAACAGGATCATGATAACATTTTACTGGTATCACCACTATTATTCAACAGAAATGTGACAATGTCAGAGATCCGAAATCCTTATTATTGTAAAATGATTGGTATTTAATGTCTGTTACGGATCCAGATACGTATACTCCTAGTCTCTTCAGCGTCATACTTCCAGTAGACGACATAGAAAAGGCTCAGAAATTTTACTCCTCGTTACTTAACATGGATGGGAAGAGGGTGTCTCCTGGAAGGCATTATTTCCGGTGTGGTGGTACAATACTTGCCTGTTTTGACCCAAGGAGTGATGGTGATAATTTCGATCTCCCTCCTAATCCAGATCATATATATTTCTCAGTAAAGAATCTCAATGCCGTCTTCAAAAGAGCGCAGGTATTAGGGGCTATAATTTTAGATGAGATTGGAACAAGACCTTGGGGAGAAACTTCGTTCTACCTGAAGGATCCGTTTGGGAATAAAATTTGTTTCGTTCAAGAGGAAACGGTATTTACGGGAGATTGACAGTTGAAAATATCACCGAAAACATGCATGATGAAAACGCGTTAATAAGCGATCTAATTTAGTGTTTAAAGATAATATGGAATGGGGTTGACCGGATTTGAACCGGTGACCTCCCGGTTATCAGCCGGGTGCTCAAACCAAGCTAAGCTACAACCCCATAACTACGGAAGAAGCGAATAGGTGAATTTATAATAAACATTTTGCAGAAAATTGCTTTGGGCTATGTCCATTGGACTGGATATATATCCCATTGACCTTGGAACATTCACTGGTTGCCCATGTATTCTGATAGGTATAAAAGATTTCCCCCTCATATTACAAACATGTAAAGAGGCAAAGCATTGCAGAAATATAATTAAGTGAAAATCAAAAAATTGCAACTTAGTAGTTTGAATGTGTTTAAACGAAATTTCAAGCTGGTATCTGTTTCATATTTCTACACACAGAGCAGATATCTGATGTGGTTGGTGTACCACATATCCTGCAGTTTCCAAGATGAGTATATCTCCCAGCCGGAGCAATAGACTTCTTCACTTCTTCTCCGAATTTTGCGATTGCATATGCTGTGCCTGGATGCTTCTCCTCCAATCCGGAAATTATTTCCCGAATCTCGTTTCTCTCAGCCCTGCCAGCATATGGACATGAAAGACGATCAACCTTTATACCCTGTAAAATTGAATAAATTAATACCTCTTTTTCCGGTATTTTCCAAAGCGGAATAATCCTCTTTACAAGTCCCTCCTGCTGATTTTCGTGAGGGGCCAATCTCGACATTCTCACCGTATCTCCTTTAATAACATTCATTAGTACAGACTGGGCATAATCATCCAGATTTATACCAAGAGCCAAGTAGTCAGCGTCAGCCTGAGTTGCCAGAAGATTCATACTCTGCCGCCTCATTGGACCACAGTGTGAGCATGGTATTGTAGAAGGATCGGATTGAACAACCTTATCCATTGTTGTTCCATATTTTGACTTGAATGATATGACCTTGTGCTCTACCCCGAGGTCATCGCAAAGCTTCCGTGCGGACTCAAGTTCTAAGTTTCTGTAACCCTCTATGCCTTCATCAACAGTGATCGCAACGATTTTGATTTTCTTATTTTTTCCTAAGACTTTCTTTATCAGGTAAAGAAGAACTGAGCTGTCTTTTCCTCCAGAAAGGGCAACAGCAACTGTCTTGACTTCCCTTCCTATTCTTATCTGCTTCCTTATTTCAGTCTTGAATCTTGATTCTACGCTTTCAGCAAAATGGTCCTCGCAGTAATTCATGCCACTATATCTAGCTTCGTAAACTGCCTTTTTCCCGCATTTACTGCAGTTCATATTCGTATTGTATTTCATTTGATTATATATACTGACAGTGAAGCATCAGTCAATGAT
>JAJZXT010000187.1 GCA_021806355.1 Thermoplasmata archaeon | reverse complement strand
AAACGGCACGATTAACACAGGGGTGTCATACTGGTTTAACAACATGGCTCCAAGCATTGCACCCATAGGGTACAACGTTACTGCAACCGATCCACAGAATATCGTAACGTTATCAGCATCAATGCCAAGTGGATTAACTGTAGGAATGAATACATTCAACATGAAATACAGTGATACTATGGGAGTTACATTTTATTCCACAACCCAATTCTACTATATGGGGGCACATACAACTGCTGCTGTAAACTTATCGGTCAGTTCTGGAACAACCGTTCCTGTAAACGGGTCTACATACTACTCCGGGCAGGTAACGCTTGGATTCTCAAATAACCTGCCAAGTGGATTTGGAGTTGCTACACTGAACATCGCAAATTCAAGCCTTGGTATAAGTGAGAACGTAAATGTTACGGATCTCTCATCTTATACTGTCAATTTTGCGAACCTTCCGGCAGCTCAGTATACGGTAACATATTCAGTAACGAACGGTTATGGACAGACAAACTCCACAACAGTAATGGTGAATACGGGATATTACACAGTGACATTCACAGAAACTGGCCTCAGTTCAGGAACAACATGGGGTGTTCATATCGGTGGCAAGAATTATACAACAACAAACACATCACTAACAGTAAATCTGCCTCTCGGAACCTATGCCTACTCGGTGATTGGAGTTTCTGGATACACATCTCCATCATCAAGTTCCGTAACTGGTTCCGGCTCAGTCCAATTAGCATACACTTCTATACCTGCTCCCGCAAATACGGTTTTAATAATCGTCTATATCATCGCTGGAGTAGTAGGTGGATTTGTTGTTGGAGCTGCAGCGATAACATATCTTAAACCTAAGAAACCGTAAACCAAAAATTTTTATTTTTTTAAAATTTTAATTTCATTTTTAACAACTTTTTATATTTTAATTTTTATTAGCTATTTTCCTGAAAACTCCTTCAAACACTTTTAACCGTTTCATATCCCTGAGAATTGCAGCGGGGTGAAATTGTGGAATAATAATCATCTGATTCCAAGAAATCTTCTGTCCGATCGCTTTTGTTATAGGGTCAAATCTGATCCCGCTGATATATGAGAGGGCCCCGAGTGAACTATTTCCAAGTGGGACAATGATATTTGGTTTAAGGAATTCAACCTCAAACTTGAGGTAGGCACTGCATGCAATCAAATTCGCTTTCTTCGGTTTTTGATTGTTATGCGGTCTGCACCTGACAGAATTTGTGATATAAACGTCTTTACTGTCAATACCCGATTCTTCCATGACTTTCCTGAGCAAAACTCCGCTTCTCCCGGAAAACGGAATCCCGTTCTCGTCCTCAGTTTTACCGGGAGCCTCTCCGATTATCATGATTTTTGGATTCTTTGGTCCATTGCCACAAACCGCATTTTTCCTCTTCAAGGAAAGATTGCATTTAATACAATTTTTTATGAGCGCATTCATCTCCTCAATGTTGCTGTACATCCTTTCCCCTCCGGGCTTTAAGAACTCCTGATGAGAAAAAGGTCCCCACCGAAATCAACGCCAACCCAACCATCCCCACTAATTCCAGCGATTGGTTTAGAATAATAAGGCTGAAAATTGTTGACAGGGCGGGCACAACAAAAAGGAGTGAAGAAACCCCTGCCACTGAATAATCCCTGTTGAGGTGCAGGAATGCAAAGTATGCAAAAGCCGTTCCGGGTATTCCTATTAACGCTGCTATGAATAGAGACCACAATGTCGGGTTAATGACCTCATCAAGTTGCCCTGACAGCATTACCAATATGAATGTTACCGGAAGGGCAAAAAGGAATTGGTAGAAATTTACGGTTTCCTTGCTCTCATTATTTATGAATTTCTTGAAGAACAGGGTCCCCAAGCTCCAGGAAAGTGCAGCCAGTAAAGCAATCACTGGGCCGGTAAATGAATGCACTCCAAGATTATAAGAAAATACTATTATCATCCCTGTGAATCCTAAAATAATACCTACGATAATGCCCATGTTAACCTTTTCCTGAAGAACAGATATTGATAAAACCGTTGAAATTATGGGGTAGGTATATATCAGGACGGATGTGAGCGGAGCAGACATGAAATTTTCTGAATAGAACCAGAGTTCCATGAATAATACCACATTAAAAAGAGATAGCACAATGACCTTTAGGGCAGTATTTCTGGAAATTTTCAGTTCAATGTTTTTCCAGAACAAAAGCAGTGAAAAGAGGGTCGCAAAAAGGACCCTGAAAAACAGGAGCACCGTGGGGCTTTCATATGAAAGCGCTATTTTGACCAGTGGGTAATTTAAAGCCCAGAATGATGACATCATGATGAATAGAATGGGGTCAATCCTCTTTGACAATACTGGTATATTAACAACAATTATAGAACCGTTGCCAAATTCTTGAAATCATTTAGCGACAATGATAAAAATATCAATATAAGAGAGAAATAGATTATCATGTAATGATAACTCCCAGGGCGTTCTCAGATAAATCTGCAGTGCTAGAATTCTTTCAGTCAAAGGGAATTCTGGTGTCTCCGGAAGCTCTGGAATCCATTATGAAGAAGGGCATGGGTTCCCTTGTTACACGCCTTCTATCGCCAGAAATAATTTCTTCTGGATATATAAGCGAGAATGACGTGATGAGACTTGTCCGGGGAGAAATTACAATTGACAATAATATAAAGGAGATCAATTTCGATGAAGTGAGAACGGGTAGTTCAATAAATGATTTCCAGAGCCTGTTCAGGAACAGGTATGAAAAATTAAAGCAAATAATAGTGACCAGCAGCAAGATTAGATCTGCATCCGACATCAAAACGGCAAAAAAAGTGGGCGGGACAGTCAAACTGGTCGGAATGGTTACGGACATAGCAGAAACAAGGAACGGCCATAAAAGGTTGATACTGGAAGACCTGGATGAAAGTATAGATGCCATAATAATGAAGGATAATCCGGTCAAGAAAGAACTGATACTCAACGATGAGGTTATCGGGGTAATAGGGTCGGTATCAAAAACGGGAAATAAACCTGCAATATTTGTTAAGGAGGTTATAAGACCCGACATCCCTGAAAGGGCGATACAGAGTAACGGAAAAGAGCCGGTATATGTGGCATCAATTTCAGACATCCATGTTGGGAGCAAAACGTTCCTGAAGGACGGTTTCAGGAAGATGATAAACTGGATTAAAGCCTCTGACGAGGATGTGCAGCGGTTGAAATACCTGATTCTTTCTGGTGATGTCATTGATGGAATTGGGGTCTACCCAGGACAGGATCACGATCTTGAATACCTGAACCCCATGGATCAATACGCAATTTTATCCGATTATTTACGTGAAATCCCGGAAGATGTCCAGGTTTATGTAATGCCTGGAAATCACGATACCGTAAGGCTTGCTGAACCCCAGCCCCTATTTTCAAACGCCGTTAGAAACCTGTTTCCAAAGAACATAAATTTTCTGCCAAATCCGTATTCACTCCTTCTGGAAGGCAAGAGGGTAATGGTTTACCATGGCATGTCCCTGAATGATATGGTTGAACTTGTTCCTGGTGCTAATTTTGAATCCATTGGAATGGCGATAGAAGCTATCTTGCAGAGAAGGCACCTTTCACCGGTGTATGGAGGAAAAACTCCAATCATACCTTCCGGCACGGATTATCATGTCATAGAAGAAGTACCAGACATTTTCATAACAGGGCATATACATTCACACTATGTTGGCAATTATAAAGGGGTCAGGTATGTCAACTCATCGACATGGCAATCTCAGACGGATTATCAGAAAATGATGAATTTTGCGCCTGATCCATGTATAATGACAATGTTTGACCTAAACTCAGAGAGCGTTATCAATAAGAAATTTATTTAGTGCAGGCGTTACTCAAAGGGTTCTCAGAATTATCTCCTGAATCTCTCTCTTGAAGGTATCCATGATATCCTTCATCGCCTCATCCTTGATTGAGTCAGGAGCCGATACAAGTCCAATCTTGGCTGTTATTTTAGCCATCTTGGCTATGGAGTCATACTCCTTCACCTTTGATTCAAAGAATTCCATCATCATCTCAGCAAGGTCGCTCTTCAGCTTTGGATCATCATTTATCTTTTTTCGGATCATCTCCTTGACCAAGTCCTTGACTATATCGTGAATAGCATCCATGAACATGTCCTCTGAGGGCATTGCCTTGAGAAAACCCTTAATGTATCTGTCGATATCTTCCTGCATAGGTGTTTAATGATTTTGAATAGATAAAGATTGACATTGAAAAACCTTTATCATTCGGGCTATAATTTGAATTAGTATTATACGATGTTATATCGATGTCATATGGGTTTAACAGATTTGCTTGCGATAGAAAAAGTTGCAGGAAATATTGGCATATCCGCCGATGATTTAGAATCTTACGGAAGGTTCATGGCTAAAGTTGATTTCAGGAAGCTTGGCGGCGGGAACAGACAGGGTAAGCTGGTTTTGATCACTGCAATGACCCCTACAAAATATGGCGAAGGCAAAACAACGACCGTTATTGGGCTCTCACAGGCACTTCACAGTCTAGGAAAAAAAGTGTCAATTTCCATTCGTGAACCGTCAATGGGGCCTTGTTTTGGAGTGAAGGGAGGTGCAACAGGCGGCGGAATGGCCACTGTGGAACCATCAGACAGGATAAATCTCATGTTCACCGGAGATTTCCCGGCTGTAACAGCCGCACACAACCTGTTATCGGCACTTATAAACAACCATATGTTTCATGGAAACGCATTAAAGATCAACCCAGAAAAAATAGTTTTTCCCAGGACCATAGATATGAATGACCGATCATTGAGGAATATAATTGTTGGGGTATCACAAGGGGAAGGGGGGATACTGGCGCATGACAATTTCGTTATAACTCCCGCTTCAGAGATCATGGCAATATTGGGACTTTCTGAAAGTTATGATGACCTGAAATTACGCCTGTCAAGGATACTGGTTGCATATTCCTTTGACGGCAAACCTGTTTTTTCCAGTGATCTCAAAGCCGAAGGAGCAATGGCAGCCATACTTGCCGATGCCCTGAAACCCAACATCGTTCAGGCTAGAGGTGGAATTCCCGCCTTTATCCACACAGGACCCTTTGGAAACATTGCACATGGAACATCGAGCATCATTGCGGCAAGAGCTGCTCTTTCAACAAGTGATATTGTAATCACCGAGGCCGGTTTTGGTTCTGATCTTGGTGCAGAAAAGTTTATGAATTTAGTTTCTAGGGTTGGGAACCTCCCACTGAGTGCGGTAATAATAGTGGCAACAGTCCGGGCTATCAAACTGCACGGCGGATGTGAAGATATTGGAAAAGAAGATGTGATTGCCATTAGAAAAGGGTTCAGTAATCTTTTATTTCACGCCCGGAACATCAGGAAGTTCGGATTTGAACCGATAGTGGCGCTTAACAGATTCCCTGAAGACACAGATATTGAACTTTCTGAAATAGGGAAATTAATGAAGGAAAACAATCTCATTCATGCCATTTCCGATGTTTATAAAGAGGGTTCAAAGGGCGGGATGGAATTGGCACAGACGCTGCTCAAACACACCCCTGATCAACCAGTGAATGTGAATTATTCCTACAATCTCGAAGACACAATAAAGGAGAAGATAGATGCTATCGCGATGAAAGTGTACGGTGCGGAAAGAGTGGCATATACAAAAAAAGCTGAATCAAGCATAAAGAGAATAGAGAAGATAGGCTATGGAAAACTACCCATATGCATGGCAAAGACGCAATATTCTATTTCAGATGATCCCGCAAGGCTTAACGTACCAGAAAAGTTTACTGCTACGGTTACCTCTGTTTCACTTTCATCCGGTGCAGGATTCATTGTTGCCTACCTTGGTGATATCATGACGATGCCTGGATTGCCTAAAGAGCCTGCTTCAAACGATATAAACATTACTTCTGAGGGGGTAATTACGGGACTCTCTTGATAAAAATTTTGGGATTTATGTATCCTTTTCCGCGCTGCCATTCATCCGTACATGGATTCGGGAGTTTTCTTAGGGTTCACCGCGCTCTGTGATTCATTATATTCTTTTACAACCCTGTCAATTTCCTGGTGCAGCTGCATTACTGTCTTCTCAAGCAATGTCGTCTGGATCGATAGATCATATATGTCGTTCAGTGATTTCACAAGTGCCAGAACGGAATCAGGATCAGGGTATGTTGATGAAACCATTGTTAAGAGTGAAATAGCTGGAACTTTCGATATTATGCATTCATTCAGCAATGCCCCACCGATTCCAAAAATCACGGCAGATTCGGCATTTGGTATGCCTTTCTTGGACAGTTCTTTCAATCTTTCCACACCTGCAACAATGTAAGATTTTCTGTCGCCTGGTGGTTCCTGGGTCGGTACCCCATCAAGTATAGCTAATTCCTTTGGCTTAAATTTGCCTGTCCATTTGATCAGGGCCTCAGAGACATCATAGAGATTCTCTTCCTTGATAGGAATTTCACACTGAATGACCATAAGCTTGCCTTCCAATCCTGAATATATACGGAAAGGGTGCCTCAATTTCCCGCCAACAAACACCGCTACCGGAGGGATTAACTTTGATTTCAGGTGGGCAACCTGATGCATTCCCAGTTGGGATATAATGTAACTTGTGGCTATTATGCTGACCATTGTCTGCCCCACAAATCCACCTATAATTATGGGATTGTCAAAATTCACTTTGTCTATCTCTACTACCTCAGAAACGTTTTCTCTTTCCTCAGTTGCCATAATATGTCAGTGCATAAGGGGATAAAGTAATTTTTGGTGATAAGCAGGCAAGATTTATGTTCGTTTAGAAATCACCGTTGGTGAAATATAGTTCAATTCTTACAACAATTGCAATAATTGCAATAATTGCACTTTCATTCAGCATGGTAGCAAACGTCCCACTGGCAAAACAACCAATGGCCGCCAGTTATAATTCCCCGTTTCAGGCAAAATCTGGAAACATCTCACTTTGCACAGTCAATTCAACCGCATGCAAGTTCAAGTTTACTTCGACAAATGGCAGCCTGCCTGTAAATGTAATGGCAGGAGATTATTTCAACGCATCATACCTGAAAGCCAATTTAACTGCATGCCACTTTTACGCATATAAATTGGCTTTCTCGTGGAACTTCGACATGGGTTATTCAACAACCAATATCCAAATTTTATTTACCGAAGGTTCACAAACTCTTCTTTCCATGACATTTGGCATGAAAAGTGAAAATGTTTTGCTGATTAATTCTGGAAAAACGTCAGAAACTATCAGTGAAGGCATAAAACAGAACACAAGATATAACCTGACAATCGGTTTCTCTCCAAACACTAGGGACGCATACATTTCAATAGGCCCCGCAGCCTCTGGTTATCTCAAAGTGCCCATAATGTTCAACGATTCTGCAGCATATAATTTGAATGGCAGCAACTCGATAGACTTTGGTGGAAACTATTATAATTTGACCCTCTATTCAATTCATGGAGTCAGCGGTTTATTTCCAGTCACGCAGCGCAATGAAAGAGTCATTTCACCTGAGAAAAATTATCTCTTTCCCGCTAACTCAGGAATATCTGGAAATATTGAACCTTATTACGACGGTGGCCTGAACACCGCAATTTTTCCAATGAACAACTCATTAATCAGTTTCCTGAATCTGGTGAACGGTTCATTCTGGCATGAATCTTTACCTGCAGTATTTGGCAAATTTTCCGGGTGGGTAAAATCTAAAAATATGTTATACATGCTTTTTGGCAACAAAAGTTCATCCGGGATTCTATCACTTAATCTGTCTAACCTGAACATCCGCTATTATTCTCAGATTATACCGTATGGAAATTCAATGTTATCCTATGTGAATCGAAACCTGTTGGTCTTTGGGAGTAATGGAACGCTCCTTGTATACCGCAATGATTCAGCAGGCTATTTTACAGAAAAAATTAAGATTTCACACGGTACGATAGCCTATGTGCATCCGGGGGAAAATACGACGTACTTTGCCGTAATAAACCTGAGCACTGACATAATCACTTCATGCTCAATAGATTCAGGGTTATCCGTAAAAGAGCTATCCCAGGTAAAAATTCTCAATTACAGTAAAATTAGCATAGTGAGTGTTCAGGGGCAAAACGGATACTTATCATCATTGATTGCTGGACAAAACGAGGGTCCGGATGGTTTATGGCTCAATTCAAACCTTCTTCTCAACGTGAACTCAACCTTTGAACATGCTGGAAACAGAACCATCTATTCAACAAGCAACTCCCTCTTTATCATGAATTCATCAGTTACAACACAAATTTACAGCGGTATAAATGAAATCAAATCATTCTCATATTTTGAGCCCACAAATATTTTTCTCGTTCTGAACAGAACTGAGATTGCAATTGGAAATATTTCCAACGGCAATTTATCAGGTGGGTTGAAGCCAATTATCTCTGTTCCCGCTAACGTGATAATAAACGGCACCTATAATTTCAGTTTCTCCGAGGATAGCCAGATGCAATTCAGGGCAGCATTACAGATATTAAACAGAACATTCACCTCAATAAACGATTCATATTTTGAATTAAACACTTCTCAATTTCCGAATGGAATTTATCCATACACATTGGCAGTTTACAGCCTCAATGGCTATTCCGACAATTTTTCAGGCTCGCTTACGATTGATAATGCAATTCCTTTGGTAAATATTTCCGCCGGAAATGTTTCAACGATTTATCCGGGAGAATATATTTCGGTTTCCGTTAAAGATATTGTTGGTGTGAAGTCGATCTCTTACAGATTCGCAAATCAAGCGTTTCAGGTAAACAATGCATCATTTTTAATAAGAGTTCCACGGTTGGGAAACATTTCATCAGTATTTTTAAATTATACAGTCTTTGACGATCTTGGGCGATCATTTAACTTCACGGTGCCTTATAAATATATAGCTGAAAATCATTCAAGATTCTCTTCATCCATGGGTAATGGGACTTATATCAGCACAGGTAATTTCAACCTCAGTTTTACGCCTCTTGCAAATGTATCATATTTCTTGATCAATATTTCTCGTGATGGATCCACGGTATTTTCAGAAATTACGGGCGAACCATGGGCAATGGTAAATAACATAGGGAATGGATTATTCGAACTGAATATTTCAGCATGCTATTCCACAGGAAACATAGTAAATTTGCAAAAGTCAAACTTCACAGTCATTTCGTATGCTCCCGGGATATCTTATAAGGAGACAAACGAAACCTTTTATTCATTCCATGGAAACTCATTAAACAATTCGATGAACCTGCAGCTCTCCTCAAACGTTTCATCAAACATATACATGAGAATATGCAATGGAACAGGTTTCCAAGTAATGGGAATCATTTACCACGACAGGTTGAATTTCACGCTGAACCGATCCAACTCAGAATTCTTTCATAATGGAATTTACCACATTTATGTTACAGCAACCTCATTTTCCGGGACAGTAGCAGAGTTTAATACCAGTTTTACTGTCAACAACACGCTTCCAGTGCTAACACTGAGCGACACATATTTTGTGAACAAATCAGCAATACCCGTCAATATTTCCCGAAGCTTGCGAGTCTCACTTTCTTCCAGCAGCAATGGACTATTTTTTTCAAATGATACGATCGAAATGAATGAAACAGGGACATATAGGTTCACGATTACCGTAACCAGTGAATCCCTGAATACGGCGACTTCGTCTTCTACAATCTACTATTATGTCGCAAAGCCGGTAATATTATTTCATGGGAATGTTTCTTCATATGACATGCATTCAAAATCTATTGACATCAATATCTCCGTTAAGGATAGGATCTCAATTTCCAGGTTATTTTACACTCTTGGTAATAAGAGCTTTGTAATTAAAAACAACAGTATGATTATAACGCCTGCTCAGGACGGAACATATAACCTATTAGTTTACGCGTATGATGCCTGCGGGAACTGGAATCATTCCTCAGCCATAAATGTCACGGATGAATATTTCCCAAAAGTGTTTTCCAGCAAAATCAATGGCATTGTCATCGGAAAATATCCATATCTTGCCGTATCAATGAAAGGATATGCGCTGTCAAAAGTGAATGTTACATGGTTTGTAAATAATAATAAGGAAGGAAACGGCACATCATTCAATAAAGCGTTGCCTTTGGGGGTTGATATCATCACTGTCCAGTTGAAATTTGGAAACCATACAGTATTGGACAGCTACAGAGCCATAAGCATTACTAACACGCCAATTCTTGTCCCGGTTATAATCATCGGCATTTTCTTTATGGTGACAGTGGCCAGGAGGGACAGAAGCAGAGACAGGATATCTGATTTCTTAAGGTCAATGGATCATTGCTCAATCAAGGACTTGAAGAAAAGATGCAGAAAACAGAACTTCTCATTCCGGCAGGCCAAGAAAGTTATACCGAAAATGATATCCTCTGGAGAACTGGCATATGGAAAAGATCTTGATGGGAGGAAATTTATAATAAAAAAATAGGGTGTCTGCCAGGATTAGCTTCTTCTGTTAAAGACGAAATACATAATGAATACTGAAGCTATAATGGCTATCAGCACAATATAATATTCTTCCTCAAGGGTTCCTGATTTATTTATAGGTTTGGACCACGAAAATCCTGGGTATGCACCTGCGTCAAGTGCTTGTATATTGGTGTATCCGGAAACCTTTGACGGCAAATTTTCAATTGACTTGAAAGCAATCGTGGCATTTTGCGTTGTAGGCGAACCACCCTGCTTTGCAAGGGCAGCGATAAACTCCAGGCCAAACGGATTCATTCCTGTGTATGTTATATCAAAGAATACCAGTGCCTGTGTCAGGTTATTAGCCCACGGGTAGGACACTATACTTGTATTATCAAGAACTGTACTTAAAATCTGGTTCCAATCATATCCATTTATTGTATAGTGCGTTGTGTTGGTGTAATACAACTGAACAGGAAGCGATGCCGGAGGTGGAGATATATTTGGGGCACTCGCATTCGAACTGAACGGAATAAGCAGGAGGAACAGAACAGCAACTATTGGGAACACGACAGCTTTCTTTTTGGCGATCATTTATGATATCTTGGGGTTAATATGAATTGGAATATAACAATTTTCCGATTGCAATGTTTTTAGAATGGAAATCGATTGTAAGCATGTCTCAGTGTTGTATGTATCCAATGCAGTAAAATCAAAGTTTCAAAAATTTATTTGTCAAAAAAAAGAAAAAAAATTTGTAATTGGTTCTTTGCCCTCAGATCAACGAAGACGTTGAGGACACCTGAACTGCACCAATCACAGGGTTAAATTGGCTGGTAGCTATCATCGAGGCCGGATTCAGCGTAAAATCAATCACCATGTTCGTTGTCGTATGGGATGATATCGTGAACGGATGAATAACAATGGCATATTGTGAAGCCATTGTCATTGTTGCATTCACTCCGCCAATTGTGGCGACGACCTTCGTTATGTCAAGCCTGATCTGGGTATACTTGCCTGCTGAAAGACTTAGCGAGCTGAGGAAAGACGGATTTGTCATATTGACGTTAAAGATGTTTATGGTTGTAGCTGTAAGATTGTAGTTATGCCATCCACTGCTGTTATTCCCTCCTGTAGAATGAACATCCACACCGGTAAACGTGATGAATACTGCCGACACTCCTGGACCCGCCGAATCCGCTACCGAAACATTGAGCTTCCCGCCCGTGTTGTAGCCAAACTCATAATACAGCAACCCGCCTGCGATCAATATCACTATTATGGCTGCTGCAATTATTTTCTTCGATTTCATAATTTGTTATAAGTATCATGTGATATTGATATTTTTGGTACAAACTCACCTCACAAAACTGGAAAGCGTTCAAATGTGCGAACATTCAGGATATCTTTGGATTGAGGGGTATTTTTATAGCGTTGAAAAGACAATAAATTAATCCATCGAAGGATTATCCAATGATGAGTAAAAAAATAGTCCTTGGGGTCACCGGTGCTTCAGGCAGCATCCTGGCATGGAGATTCATGGAGGCGGCTAGAGGCAACGAAGTCCATCTTATAATTTCTAGGAATTCGGATCAGGTAATAGATTATGAAATGGGAAAGTCATCTTCAGATTTTGAAAAATTATCAACGTTCTCATACAGTGATTCTGATCTAGCTGCCAGAGTAAGTTCCGGCAGTTTCATGTTTGATGCGATGGTGGTAATGCCCTGCTCAATGAATACCCTTGCAAAGATTGCCGGTGGAATATCTGATTCGCTTATCACAAGGGCAGCCGCGGTTTGCCTTAAGGAAAGAAGAAGATTGATCCTTGTTCCAAGGGAGATGCCCCTGAGTGAAATCGCCCTTGAAAACATGCTGAAGTTGACAAGGGCTGGGGCAATAATTGCACCATCCATGCCTTCATTTTATACCCTTCCCAAGAACGTTGATGACATGGTGAATTTTGTCGTATCAAGGATTCTGGATCTGTCAGGAATAGAGAATGATTTAATAAAGAGGTGGAAACAGGAAGGATAAATATCTCGCTGACCACATGGTTCTCAGGCTTGGAAAGTGGATGAGGATAATGGGAATGGATACGGAATATGCGAAAATAAATTTTGATGATGACATGATAAGAGCTTATTGCGATGAAACCGGAAGAGTGTTGATCACTCGGGATGTTCAACTGTCAAGGGCTCAAAAGAACTCAATACTTATCAGGTCCACTGAAATAAAGCTGCAGATAATGGAAATCACAAAATCCATCACGCCAAAAAAGAATGCATTCCTGACGATATGCACTGTCTGCAATACAACTCTGGAACCGTGTGATCCAGAAAGTTGTCTCGATCGGATACCACCAGACGTAATTGGTTCCAGGACCAGTATATGCAGAAATTGTGGGAGAATTTACTGGTGTGGTTCCCACACAGAGAATATGTTAAAGATTCTAGAAAACTGCGGTGTTTACAATTGAAGGCGAGAAATGTTCCCGAGGAACCTGGATGGAAAGAAATTCTCATAGAGAATGACAACGACCTCTGGTACATAAGGAGCATCATTTCAAACGGCGACCTTATACGGGCAACGGTAATGAGAAGGGAGGAGAAAAAGGGTGATATGGATCGCAGCAAAGAACAGAAGCGAACTCCCACCAGGGTGACCGTAAGGATTGATGAAACATTTTTTCAACCTTTTACCGGCAGGCTGAGGATAAGCGGCCAGATCACGGATGGAAACGCTGAATTGAGAGGATCTTTCCAGTCAATCAACATCTCCCCCATGGATGAGGTAGAGCTTTTCAAGGAAAACTGGTCTGATGCATCCGAGGGCATAATCAATGAGGCACAGCTTAAATGGGTTGGCAACAACATCCTGTTTGTTGTTCTCGATGATGAACAGTGTGATATCTTTACGGTAAAGGCATACGGCATAGAGAACCATGGAAGGATTTTTTCCGGGAAAAGCGGAAAGGGATATGAGCAGCAGAAATCACCATCCACTTACTATTCAGAAATAGAAAAAACCATAAACTCATTTTCCGCGATTAAGGCCATAATAATTGCAGGCCCCGGCTTTGAAAGGGAGAACCTGCTTTCCTATCTTACGAAATCAGGAAAATTCTTCAGGCAGCAGCTCCTGAGTATACCTACGACAAGAAATGATGAAAATGCCATTTATGAAGTTCTTACTGACCCATCCCTGGCATCCATGGGAAACGTTTCAAGGCTTAAATCAGAAAAGGAAAAGGTCGAAAAACTCCTTTCGGAGATATCAAGAAACGGTAAGGCTTCCTATGGCATAGGAAGTGTGATGGATGCAATAAACGCAGGAGCGGTGGATGAGCTTTTCATTTCAGAGTCGGAATTCAGGAAAGACAGTTCGAAGGAGCTTCTAAAGCTGGCTGCCGCATCAGGGATAAGGATTACAATTTTCAGTGACGAATCTGAACACGGGAAAATAATTCGTGGATTGGGAGGTATATGCGCCCTGCTGAGATACCAGATCAATACGGGGCCTTAGCATTCAATTTCTCGCATCGACTGAATATCAATCTTTTCCCACTTTTCGGGCGTTATTGAAATAATCGCAGTGGCTTTTTATGCTGCAGATATTGCATCTAGGCGATATCGGCTTGCATACCGTCTTGCCAAATTCAACCAGGGTCGGGTTGAATCCGTGCCACAATTCATAAGGTATAATTTTTTTCAGGCATTCCTCTGTCTCATCCGGTAACCTGGTATGGCACAAGCCTATCCTGTTTGATATCCTGTGAACATGCGTATCGACAGCTATGGAGGGTATTGAAAATGCATCAGAAAGAATCACATTGGCAGTTTTCCTTCCTATCCCGGGAATCGTCATGAGCGTGTCGATATTATCGGGAACCCTCCCTCCAAAATCTTTCAGCACTATCCTTGCTGCGCCTATCACCCTACTTGCCTTAACGTTTGCAAATCCAACCCTGGAGATCAGTCTTGCAACATGCTCTTCATCTGCTTCCGATAGATGCTCTGGATCCTGAAATTCATCGTAAAGTTTTCTGCCTGCGGCATTTGAAACCTCATCCTTTGTTCTATGGGAGAGGATCGTTGTTATCATTATCCAGAATGGATCTGTGAATTCAAAGTAATGTTCAGGACTCTGTTTCTTTATATCAGCAAACATTTGTCGCACCTCGGCTTCGGTGAACTTTCTCTTTCCCGTAATTGCACTCCCCATATGGGATATATTTGATCAATTATGAACATTCCCAGGGGATCTTGACTAAATGCATTCCACATTCAACACCCTTTAATTAATAGGCTGCATACAGTGTTGAATGGACTGTGACGTCTTGATTGCGGGAGGAGGAACATCCGGAGCATATGCAGCTTACCTGCTTTCCAGAGCAGGGATCAAGGTTATTGTTGCTGAAAAAAGAATGGATGCAGGGTCACCTCCATCCGGGATGGGATTGATTTCTGAAAATTCCGCAATAAAATATCTTGATGAATTTGTGAACAGATCGGTTACAACTCACAATGGAATATCAGTTGAGGGATTATCTGGAAATTTTAGGATAAATTTCAGGGAGGGCAACGGCATCATGCAATTCAGCAGGGATAAGCTTGATAAGCATATTCTTGCAGCCTCCGGCAATAATGGTGCAGAGATCCTGATAAGAACCGAAGTTCTTGATTGCGTCCAGGAAAATAATGGAGTCAGGGCAACAATAAAGAGCGAGGGAAAAACGAAGGAAATAGTGTCCAGACATCTCCTGATCGCTACAGGGGCTGATCCCGGCGATCTCACAACTCACGGTGCAGAATGCCAGACCTCAGTCCACGAGGCAATATTGAGGCGAGGTTTCCTTAATCAGGCCAGTGAAAATCAGTTATCGCTGAAACTTGAAGATAATAAATTCACTATAACGAGCAGAAACAGCAGGTTCTGGGAATATATGGAAACGTTTACAGGCTCATCATCGAAATCTGTTCAGGAAGGAAAGAACAATGCCCCAAGCACGGAGATTCGATACCATAAGAAAATGCACACATGTACCCCTGACCTTGGTGAAAATATTTTTGCCATAGGTGAAGCCGCAGGTTTGTGGGGAAGGCAATCCGGGTTTGGAATGGAATTAGCGCTGGAAAGTGCCCGATGTGCCTATATGCACATAAGAAATCAAATGGAAAATGGGAATCATGAGAATTTCTCAGCCAAAATAGACAAATTGAAAATGAAGAATCGCAAAGCTTCGGATATTAGCAGTATTCTCTCCGGGGAAATTTCTGGCATTGAAGACATTATTGCCTCACTTAAGGCTAATTCTCCTCGCCCTCAAGATTGAAGGCAGAGCCATCCCTCATTTGTGCTTTCAGCATCTTCTTGAAGCCCCTGTTTCCCTTCATCATCTTTACATTCTCCTTCATGGTCTTGAATTCCTTCAGTAATTTCCGCACCTCTGCCTCGGAGTTCCCGGATCCCTTCGCGACCCTCTTAATCCTCTTGGCATTTATCTCATCCGGGTTCTCAAGTTCAAAGTAAGTCATGGAATCAAGAATAATTCTATACTTTGAAAGGCGGTTTTCCGCCTGATCCAGATCAATTTCACCCGCTCTGGCAGCCCCAGGAATCCTGGACATGGGTAGTGACTCAAACAGCCTCTTCAATATGGACGGTTTAGAGAATTTTTCCCAGACCTCATACATATCTTTGAGGTTGAATTTGCCAGACATCATCTTGGAAAGGGTTTCTTCAGCTTTTTCCTCGGAAATGTCTGTTTCCTGGGCTATCTCCATGATGGCTTCGATATCTCCCAACCCCAGAAGCCTCTGCAGGAACTTCTTAGGATTGAAGATTTCCATGTCTTCAATGTGTTCTCCGGTTCCAATCAGGTATACCGGTGCGCCTGTTTCAGCTACGGCGCTTAAGGCACCTCCTCCCTTTCCTGTCCCATCCATCTTTGTTATTATTACACCGGTAAGGCCGACGGTATCCTGAAGTGCTCTCGCCTGGATTCCGGCCTGCTGTCCTATTGTCGCATCGATCACCAGCAGTATCTCATCAGGATTCACTTCCTTTTTAAGGGTTTCCAGCTCCTTTAGAAGCTCTTCATCCAGGGAATCCCTGCCGCTTGTATCCACAATCCTGACAGCAATATCTTTCATCTCCGGAACGCTTGCCTTATAAATCTTTATGGGGTTCTTCTCACCCTGAATTCCAAAGAACTTTGCCCCGGTCTGCTTTGCAATCTGCTGTAGCTGTTCATAAGCCGCCGGCCTATGGACATCGCATGCGATGAGTCCGCATGAAAGCCCCTTCCTTATAAAAAATCTGGAAAGTTTTCCGGCATGGGTGGTCTTCCCCTGGCCATACAGCCCGACCAGCATTATGGTCTGGCTCTGGAGCTTAAGCTTTGACTCCTCTCCGAGTATGGAAAGAAGCTCTTCATAAATAACCTTGAGAATAAAATCCTGTGGAGGCATTCCCTGTGGAGGCTTTTCTTCCAGCGATCTCTGTTCTACTCTCTTTGAAAGTGCAAGCGCTAGTTTTACATTTACATCTGATTTGAGCAATGCTCTCTGTATATCCTTTACTGTTTCCTTAATAAGTTCAGGGCTGATGTAACTTGAACCTGAAATTTTCCTGAAGGTTTCCTTCAGCGAATTTGATAAACTCTCTAATACCATTAAAACTCACATCTCATTTCATGGATTTACCTTTTTTGATCAGCATTGAAAGTAATGTTTCAGTATTCTCTCCAGCGATGTTCACAGGAGGCACAGGTATAGAACTTTGTCTCTGGTTCATCTGCTGATCTGGTCTGTTTCAGGAGATAATATGCCCCGGTATATTTGCACTTTGGGCACACGGCATCAGAATCGAGAGGTTCTGTAATTTTTTCTTCCCGTATCATTATAACTTCCTTCTTGGTGCTCTTAGAAATTATTTTTGCCGCAGCCTTTGCCGCAGTTCTCTTCTCCTCATGCCCACAACTGGGGCAAACCCCTTTTTCCTTTGACATTACCATCAGTGTGCCGCACTTTGTACAGAACATAATATTGCATGGAATCACCAGATACCTTATATGCATTTCCAAATTGAAAAATATCAGTGAAAACAAAAAACTCTTAAAAGCCGTGGGCATTTCAAAATATGAAAATCAATGACGATGGGGGTATAAGAAACATACTCAAGAATTCAACAACCATTGCAGTTGTTGGCATATCCGACAAGCACGAGAGGGACAGTTTTCATGTGGCAAAATATCTTGCCAGTGAGGGATATAAAATTATACCAATAAATCCGGCACTGGAGTCATGGGAAGGGATCAAGAGTTATCCGGATCTCTCAAGTATTCCGGAGGGCACAAAGATTGACATTGTTGATATTTTTAGAAAATCTGAAGCGGTTCCCGAAATTGTAAACGAGTCTCTTGAACTTAAACCCAAAGTAGTCTGGATGCAGCTTGGCGTAGAGAATGAAGAAGCAGCAAACAAGGCAACAGGCAATGGGATAGATGTTGTAATGAATAAATGCATAATGGTGGAACATAAAAGACTCATAAGGCACAGTTAAGACGGGCATCATTTACGGAAAAATCACTTTTGCAATGGCGGTTCAATGAGGCTTGCAAAAGTTCATCTAACTCTCCCCAAGGAGACCCCACGCATTACAGTAGATTAAAAATCACCTCCGGAATGCCCATTTGACTGAACAAGATTGGTAACAAAAGGATTGGCCTCAATCAGTTTTGACGCAATGAACACCTTCATGTTGTCGGCTATTATCTCCACTCTCGATACTATACTCATCAGAATCCACATGTTGTACAGAAGAAT
>JAJZXT010000167.1 GCA_021806355.1 Thermoplasmata archaeon | reverse complement strand
ACTATATCTGAAAGTTCCTCACTGGAAATTCTTCCTTTAAATTCCACATAATTCTGGACATTTAACTCGCTTGCAAGCCTTTTCATACTCTGCTCTTCCGGCCCAGTTCCAACGATAAAAACTTTTATATCTCCAATCTTGCTGAGTATGCTCTTAAGCAGGTATAGAATTTCTCCTGGTCTTTTGTACTTTCTCATTCCACCAAAATAAACCATGCTTGGGTATTTTGATTTGGCAGTACAATGAAACAGCTTCCGATCCACTCCTGGCGGATTCAATATTATTCTATCCTTCTTGATTCCCAACGTGAGAAGATCATTCTCTGACGTCGTGGATTCTGTCACGAAAACTTTATCATGGTACAAGATAAAGTAGCATTTTTCAATCGCCGTGATGAATTTAGCTATTACTGGTCTGACCTGCCCGGGAAGAGACCTAGCGTGTAGGTGTCTAAAGAATACGATATTGTGTTTATTCAAAATAGTTGATGAAATCCACGGAACTGCATGTCCTAGATCATCAACAACCAGATCAAAACGGTACCTCAATAGAAAAACAGGAAGGGCTAGATGTGGACCGATGTTTTTGCCAAAGCGGTGAATTTCAATTCCTTGGAAATTTTCCAAACGTTTGCAGTCCTTCCAGCCCCCGGTTAGAAGAATTATTTTATGGCCTTTCTGAAGGAGTCTTATACATACTTCATAGATCGTTCTTTCAGCACCACCGGCTTTTGGATTCAGTGGATCACGATGGGCTAGCCAGAGCATTCTCATGAGATGACCAACTGTAATTATGATGAAACTAAAGTTTTTGTGCTATGGACTAGCTTCTGACAAAATTATAATAAACGGGTCTGATAGTGGCATCCATGGAAAAAATGCTTATTTCTGGAGGAAATGGTTTCCTTGGTTCTCATCTAGCTGAAAGGGCAATCATGGAGGGGTTGAAAGTAACTGTTTTAGATGACTTTTCAACATCCAACAGAGTGAATGTCCCGACAGAAGTAACTATTATCAAAGAACGAGTAGAAGATATCAGTATTCAGGATCATTTCGAATATATTGTTCATCTCGCTGCAAGACCGTCTCCGGAGGACTATATACTTAACCCTGTGGAAACACTTATGTCAAACTCCATTGGCACGATGAAACTTTTGGAACTGGCTAAACGAGGAAGCTCCAGATTCGTCTATACGTCCTCATCTGAAGTTTATGGCAATGCAACAATGATTCCAACTCCAGAGACTTATTACGGATATGTGAGCTCCTGGGGGATAAGAAGCTGCTACGATGAAGGGAAGAGATATTCAGAAGCACTTACAATGGCATATCACAGAAAATTTGGACTTGACACAAGAATACAGAGGCCTTTCAATGTGTATGGCCCCAGAATCAGGCCGGACGGCCTATATGGAAGAGTTGTACCAAGATTCATTCAGCAGGCTCTAAATGGTGAGAATATAACTATACATGGTGACGGAAAACAGACAAGATCATTTTTGTATGTGGATGACTGGGTTGATGCAACATGGCGCATGATAACAATGGATGATCTAGATGGCAATATCTTAAATATTGGATCGCCTGATGAAATCACAATTCTTGAACTTGCTAATTTAATTGTAAAAAAGACCAACTCACCCTCTAAAATCGTCCATGTGGAAAAGAGAGAAGATGACCCGGTAAGAAGGTCAGCTGATATAACGAAAGCAAAGAATCTACTGAGGTGGAAACCCGAGACTAATCTGGATAGAGGATTGCAAGAAACCATAGAATGGGTAAGGAGGGATGCCATGTGAGGATAGGAGTTGTGGGGCTAGGATATGTTGGACTTGTAACTGCTGCGGTGCTAGCCAGCAGAGGTAACCCAGTGACTGGAGTTGACGTTGATGTTTCAAGGATTCAGACGCTAAAAAGGGGCAAATCTCCATTCTTCGAACCTCAACTTGATGAGAGAATCAGGAATGCAAGAAGTAACATAGAATTTTCAGAGGACTATTCAAAACTATCAAACTGCGAGGTAATATTTCTCTGCGTCCCGACTCCGAATACAGATAACAGGATAGATCTAAGATATGTTATGGCCGCTTCGGATGAAATTAAAAAATACAGTGCTTCTGCGGATCTTGTCATAAAAAGCACCGTATTACCCGGAACTGCAAGAAAAGTGTCAGAACTGACAGGAATGAATGTTGTTTCCAATCCAGAATTCACCAGGGAGGGCTCGGCTGTTCATGACACTGAGAAACCTGACAGGATAGTTATTGGTGGAAAATATGTTGAACGTGTAAGGAAAATATGGGAATTTACAGGTTCACCCATCATAGTTACCACAAATGAGAATGCTGAACTTATCAAGTATGCAAGCAATGCTTTTCTTGCAGTTAAGATATCTTTCATAAATCAGATTGCAGACCTTTGCGAAAGAATTCCAGAAACAGATGTCAATGTCGTTGCTGAAGGCATGGGGCTTGACAGGAGGATCGGCAGAGAATTCTTAAAGGCCGGGCTCGGATACGGGGGATCATGCTTTCCCAAGGATACAGTTGCGGTGTCGTCTTTCGCCAAACAAATGGGTGTTGATTTGAGCATAGTTGATTCTGCTATACAATATAATGACAATAGGGTGCCTTTCCTTGTTGAAAGAATGGAAGAAAATTTAGGTACACTTAACGGCAAAAGGGTCTGCGTTCTCGGTCTCAGTTTCAAGGATAATACTGACGATTTGCGTGAAAGCAGATCACTTATGATCATAGAAAACCTGAAGAGACATGGGGCCATTGTCAAAGCTTATGATCCGGTTGTGCGAAATATCGACACTATAGATCTATATGATGATTTGAGTAAGTGTGTTTCAGCCTCCGAAATTGTTATTACGGCTACTGAATGGAAAGACTTTTCTGATATTGACACTTCAATTCTTAAGGGAAAGAAAGTGTTTGACCTCAGAAGGGTTTTTGATCCAAAGAAAGTTGAAATTGCCTTGGGTGTTGGAATTGGCAAGAATTAGAAAGTGTGTGATACCTGCTGCAGGAATGGGGAAGAGGTTTTATCCCCTTACCAGGGCACAGCCTAAGGAGATGCTCCCCATTCTGGATAAACCGGTAATTCATTATGTTGTTGAGGAAGCCATAAATTCGGGCCTAGATGAAATTTTAATTATAGTAGGGGCGGGAAAGGATTCAATAATAAACTATTTTGACAAACACTCATTAGATGACAGCATGGATGAATATGGGTTCCGGGATTTGCCGGACATATACTTCGTAAGGCAGAGGGAACAAATGGGGCTTGCCGACGCAATCAGGCACGCGGAAAGTTTTGTTTCTGGCGAGCCGTTTGTGGTA
>JAJZXT010000039.1 GCA_021806355.1 Thermoplasmata archaeon | reverse complement strand
CTGAAAGGTCGCCCTGATGGGAAATCAGGGTTTGATCAGACCAATCAGGAAACTGCGCCGTCATTCTACTCGATGTGTGCGGGAGAACCGCAAGCACTGTTCGACGAGGGGTTGCTGAGTAACGTCAGCAATCTACTCTATTAACGCATGGGGTCTCCTTGGGGGAGTTAGATGAAAAATGCAGGAATCTGAGGTCAGGCCTCGTGCTCACAACTCAATTATACTGTTGCATTGATAATCAATCTGGTGTTAATAAATAAATTAATACACGATCCATTAATCATCATCTTGAATTTAAAATGAAATTTCCAAGCACTAAAAAAATCATCACGTTTCTCATTATACTGATGCTGCTGGGTTCAGGAATCTTCTTTCTTGTGGCAATCCTTGGCTAAGCAGCAATTGGATTCTCTAGACCGAAATTATCTCGCGAATCCCGCGCCTAAGATCATATCTTGGCGAGAATCCAGTATCCTGCCTTAACCTTGAAATGTCTGCGCAAGTATACATCTGGTAACTCTTGAATGGAATCTTTTCATATGCCGGCTTTAAATCGGTCTTCATTTCTTCCTTTACTATTTTAAATATATCATTAAAAGTCGTAGTTGTTCCTGTGCCAACATTATAGGATGTGCCATTCTTTCCATTAGTTGCAGCCAGGATGTTGGCATTCGCAACGTCCTTCACAAATATGAAATCCCTGCTCTGGCTTCCATCCCCAAAGATGACCGGAGTCTTTCCCTTCTTGATATCTGAAACAAATTTATGAATGACACTTGAATAAAATCCCTTGGAATTCTCTCCCACTCCATATGTATTGAAGTACCTTAGCATTACGGTCTGTGGGTTCTCTCCCTTGCTGTAAAATCTTGCCATTACTTCATTAAAGAACTTTGTCATGGGATATAGATTTATAAATTCCGTATCAACATCGCCCTCGGATGTCTTTCTTAGCTTGTTTCCATATATTGATGAGGAAGAAGCCAGAATAACCCTGCCAACGCCATATTCTCTTGATAATTCAAGAATATTGAATGTTCCCATAACATTTGTATTAAAACCATTATGTGGTTTCTCGTCGAACTCAGGTGGAGAAGTCACAGCTGCGTTGTGAAATACGTAATCAACCCCTTTAAAAATTTCCCGAAGTCTATCCCTGTCTAATAATGAGATTCTATGTGATTCATTGGCATCGCTCTTTCTCTCATCAATATCAACTGATATTGTGTACCATCCTTTTGAATTTGCCTCGTTTATAATGTTCCTTCCAATGAATCCTTCTCCTCCAGTAACTATAACCTTCAATAATTTCACCTATCAATTTTAATATTATCTATCAACTTATTATTTTGTGTGCATTTTGTGTGAGGCGATTGCAGAATGCGATCAGTCCCCAACATAGATTATCCTGCTGCCCTCTGATTCAAAATTAAAGTGCTGTCTTCTCAATTCTGGCAAGTTATCCATTATGGCCCCATGTTTGGATGGATCTGCCATAAAGAGCATAAATCCGCCACCACCAGCACCAATAATCTTACCGCCCAGTGCACCGTTTTTCATTGCAGTATCATACCATCTATCTATTTCTCCTGTGCTCACACCCTCAGAAAGTGTTCTTTTCAGCATCCAATTCTCGTGGACCATTCTGCCTATCGATTCATAATCTCCATTATTGAGGCTTGCGAAAGCCTCATCAGTCATTTCTACCATCTTCTGATAGTTCTCGGATTTCTTAGCTATGGACTCACCCTGTTTCTTATGAATTTCAGTGGAACTTCTCTGTATCCCCGTATACAGAAGAAGTAACGATCTTTCGAAATCACGGATTGTTTCCTTACATGATATAACAGGTTTTATCGATACCTTCTCATCCGCATAAAATTCGAGTTGCTGGATGCCTCCATAGGCTGCCATATACTGATCCTGCTTGCCCCCTGGTTCATGCAATATTTCCCTTTCTATCAAAACAGCTTCTTCAGCCAGTTCTCTGGGGGATACAAATTCTCCTTTCCAGGCATGAAGAGCATTTAGCAAGCCTACAAGAAAGGTGCTGCTTGATCCAAGGCCTGTGCCCCCAGACGGAATGTCCGAAATACTAACTATTTCAATTCCGCCTTCAATTCCCAAAAGTTTCAATGCCTCGCGAACTGATGGATGTTCAATCTTGTCAACTGAGTCTACTATTTCGGTCTTGGAATAACTGACCCTTATCTTAGAGTCAAATTTCTTATTCACAACAATGTAGATAAATTTGTCAATGGCTGCGGATAAAACCGATCCCTTTCCAAATTTTGAATAATACTCCTTCAGGTCACTTCCGCCGCCCACAAATGTAATCCTCAGGGGAGTCTTTGAAATGAACATCCGGTCTTTCATTTCCCTCACTTCGTTATTAATTTGATACCTTCCTGTAGATCAATCTTTGGCGTATATGAGAGAGTACTTTTTAGTTTGGATGTATCCGCAAGGGTTTCCATCACATAGTTACTGATTGGCATCTTAATATATTTTGCATTGACATTCGTTCCAAGATGTTTATTCAACATGGTTAACATTTCGTTTAGACTGTAATTCTTCCCTGTTCCTCCATTCAAGACATTGAAACCGGAAAGTTCAGAGGATCTCAGCAATATTTCAACAAGGTCATTCACGTGAATAAAATCCCGTCTCTGAGTTCCATCTCCATATATCACAGGTGATTCTCCCTTCTTTATGTCCCAGTAGAACTGTGTTACCAGGTTTGCATAATTCTTCTTTGCCTCCTCATGGGGACCATATACGGAAAAGAACCTTACTGCCTGAACATTTAAATGTTCCAGTTTTGAGTAAAGTTCAGAAATCCTCTCAGCGGCAATTCTTGCCTCAGTATAATAATCCGTAACTTTTGGAATTACATCCTCCCTGTGAGGAGGTTCAATGCTATTGTAGATTGATGATGTTGAGGCAAAAACAACCCTTGACTTGTGCATTTTAGCATACTCAAGAACGCCAATCATGCCCGCAACTACTTCAGAGACCAAAAAAGGATCATTCCTGTACATCGGTGAAGCAGAGTATATGCCTAGATGAAAAACATAATCTGCCTTAAAATCGAGCTTCTTAATGTCTTTTGCATCGTATTTTAGGAACTTTGCCTTTCCATTTTTTTCCGCCTCCGTTATATTTGTTTCATCTCCAGTATGCAGGTTGTCAACAACCAATACTTCATTATCAGTTGATAAACGCTCAACTAAATTACTACCAATAAATCCCGCGCCTCCTGTAACTATAATCTTCTTATCATGAATGCTAGCCATCTATGGTAAATCCTTTCATGCTTATAAATTTCTTAGTTAAGATTAGCTGTTCAGTATAT
>JAJZXT010000040.1 GCA_021806355.1 Thermoplasmata archaeon | reverse complement strand
TGTTTCACTGGAGATCTTCCCTTTCAGTTTCAGGGAATTCCTTGCTTCAAGGAAGGTTCCCACAAGAATTGAATCCACTGCGGACGAGGATCTGATCAGACATCATTTAATGTAGTGAGTGGAAAATCTAACAACTGGAACGAAAAAATTGGCAAAATTATTTCACTCACCTATACTGTTTTAGCAATATGCGTCTGTACATTCGCAAAGTGCAAAGTGAATATAGGAGAACGCTTTCAAATAGGGAGGCGAAAATACTCTCAGATTTGAGCTATAAGGGCCATATATTCTTCACTCCTAAGGATTTGCAAGCATATGATAGCAATCCGAGAAACATCATTGACAGCTTGTCACGAAAGAAATAGATCTCGAAGATAAAGAATGGAGTATATCTCATAGCGCCACTGGAGGCTGGAAAAAGTGGGTCTGAGAATTATACATTACCTGACCTCAAAGTGATGCTCGGCGAACTGAGAGCCAACCTGATAAAGATTCTTGATTGAGTATAGAAATCCGTGAATACTCCTGTCCTGAATAATGGCTTCCCATGATTCGTTTCATGCAGGTTAAATCTCCCATAGCAACACCTTTCTATTACGTAAATACTTAGTGGGAATGAAAAATAGAAATTGCTGGAATCATGCCTGTAATACTGCTTGATTTCAAAAAAGGGAGCTGGGACCTCCGTTAAGAGAAACCACAAATAGAGATATTTTTAGACTAAACGCAAAAGTATTGGTACTACTCGATATTCCCAACAAGTGCATATGGAATCAAAATCTAATAATGAGATTGCAACAAGAATATTTCCTTTGATCCGTGACAGCTATGCCCTCTTGGAGTCAAAGATAAAATATCTGAAGTACAGATCAATTCTGAATAACAACCCAGATAACTGGGACGATTTTAGCAAAAACCTGTTTGAGGAGATAAACGTGAAGATGCATAAAGTGCAACCTGGTCAAGAAGCCTCCGATCCAATTCTTGAGATTGAATATAGCCTCTTACTGGGCCTTGTGGATCGAAAAGAGGAGATGGTTTCAATCTTGCGGAAGATTGAAAATGACTCAATGCTCTTGATGATTCTTCCCGTTCAGGAGCCAATTTTTATGCAGAAGAAGCTCTTGCTTGCTGAGTGTGTCGCTGGAATCTATCCCAAGGGATTTGATCTGGCCTTTCAGGGTCTGTCAGCCCTTCCTGCCAGAAATGACAAGACCAAGGAAGGATATTACGATTTAACTGATGTGGCGGTGGGATACTGGCACATCTCCGATCATATAAAGTCGAAGAAAGATGACATAATACAGTGCATTCGGCGTTCAGGCACCAATGACGACAAAAAAGGTTTAGCTGGCTTGGTATTCAGGAAAATATGCATGCCTTCGGAAACCAGATGCTCGACCCTTGATGATATCAGAACCGCTGAGAAATATTTTCTTCCCATTTTATCGGGAGATAACCTTGAGGAGATATTTTCATACGCACAAGCAGCTATTGCATACAGTCAATTATATGAAAAATCGGAACCGCGGGATCAGGGTCTCCTTGAGTCTTCACAATCGTACCTTAGAAAATTAGAGAGCCCAGCTGGAAGCCGTGAAAGAGAGATAATAGGAATCATTCGTGAAATGCATCTTATCAGAACATATGCTCAGATTGGACTTGATGATCGGGCCAGCAAACTTGCCTCAAGTTTCTATGAAAATTCAGTAAAGAGCATGTTGGACTTCAACGACATGATGGACACGATTTTGAACACTGTTTCGGAAGGAAGAATACCCGCAAAATTGAAGGAGTTAAAGGAGAATGGAATCAGAATGGCAGAACAGTATTCCTCCGTTTACGCAAACTGCTTTATCCTGGCCGGGAAATATGCAGTCTCAGAGCACATAAGAAGTGATATCCTTAATAAAGCAGAAAAGTTTCTGGCTCTTGAACTTCCGGTGATGATCAAGCTTCAGGGTCTTTTTGACCTTTCTGAAGCCTATGCATACATTAAAGACAGTATCAGGGCAAAAAATTACATTAA
Organism: Thermoplasmata archaeon; assembly: GCA_021806355.1. Classification (GTDB taxonomy): domain Archaea; phylum Thermoplasmatota; class Thermoplasmata; order Thermoplasmatales; family Thermoplasmataceae. The sequence continues at coordinate 1,352 of JAJZXT010000040.1, read as the reverse complement.
GACTGCACTGCAGTATTCCAAGAAAATTCCTGTCAAAGAGAGGAAGGAAATACTGATCGATCTCTTAACCCGTGCCGCTTCAGAATCCTATCTATATACTCATGATGAGACCTTTATTTCATTATTCACAGACGCGCTTGTGGAAAATGGGATAACCGGTGAACAAGGGGAAGAGGCCGCCACTTTCTTTATAGACAATCTTTCATTCATAGCTCTCTACAGGAAACTCGGTATTTCCTATTCCTAGGGAATTACAATGGACATTTCTTAATCTCCCCATAATTATTCGCCACCGATAGATTGAAACGCCGAATATACATCTTTCTCACAGAAATCTCTCAGAATAGGCGTGGATGATCCTTGATTTATCTCTTTTTTTGTTCCTTTTCTATGTTTTTCTTCATTTCTTTAGCGCTTACCCTATCCTACCTTGTCTTTTCAATGTGATAAGGGTAAGCATGTTGTAATATTCGGCATGAGTGAACATGCCAGTTCCAGGTGACCGATCTCGTATATGCCTTTCACTGCCACGATCTCCCTGATCCTCCTTGGATTATCCGTCTGACATCCTCCCACCCCTGAAGGGTGTGGGGTTCCTGATTCATAGAGTGGCAACTCGTAGACCTCCTTTTGAGAGTTCCGCCGCCGTAGCACTTTCCACAGGCGTGAATTCGGGAATGCCCTTCCCTACCTTTATCATTCCAATATTGCGAATGTTTATTGCTGCATTAAGATCCCTGTCCATCTTGAAGCCGCACGCATCGCAATGATATATGCGATCCGATAGCTTCAGATCATGCTTTACGTTCCCGCATTTCGAGCACATCTTCGTTGACGGATCAAACCTGCCTATCTCGATGAGATCTGCTCTTCTCCAACCAAGTTTGTATTCCAATATGGTCTTGAACTGGCTCCATCCCTGATCCGTTATGCTCTTTGAGAGATGGTGATTCTTCACCATGGCCGATACGTTCAGATCCTCTATTGCCACGGTACCATAATGCTTGGCTATCGCTGTCGATACCTTATGGTTGAAATCTGTTCTCGCATCCCTGATCTTCTGATGAACCTTCTGCACTTTCACTATCTGTTTCTTCCTGTTCCTCGATCCTTTTTTCTTTTTTGATAACCTCCTCTGTTCCCTCTTCAATTTCTTCTCCGCTTTCTGCAATGCATCCAGAGGTTCGACCTGCAATCCATCCGATGCAGTGAGAAATGCCCTGATACCCATATCAATGCCTATAACAGCATTGCCTTTAGGCAGTTCTTCTTCTGTTTCATATTGTATCGACGCATAGTATCTGCTGACATCTCTTGATACTACGATCTGCTTTATTTTACCCGGAATTGCT
>JAJZXT010000199.1 GCA_021806355.1 Thermoplasmata archaeon | reverse complement strand
GTCGCGACAAAATACACAGTCACATTCACCGAAGCTGGCCTTCCAGCAGGAACCTCATGGTATGTGAATCTCAGTAATGGGATTGATTCAGGAGCAATCAATGGAACATCGTATACCTTTTTGCTGGCAAATGGAACATATACGTACACGGTAGGATTGGTAAGCGCATATCAAGCCTCACCTAATAACGGGACGATTATAGTGGCTGGTGCTTCACAAAACGTTTCCATAACTTTTGCTCCCATAACCCACGAAATATATGGGTATGTAAAGGGTACAGTTTCCCCGGGAAATGCAACCGTGACTGTTGATGGCAGGATTATTCAAGTCATTGATGGCAGCTTTAACATTTCCCTACTGCCCGGCACTTATTACTTATCATTCACTGCCAATGGATATAATGGCAGTGTGAGGGAGATTAACCTACAGGCAGGAAAAACGGTTACCGTTAATGTCGTGTTAACCCAGATAAGCAATGCAGTGACACTGTCAGGATACATTACTCCTGATAACGTCAATGCATCACTTCTCATCAATGGCATCATCGTGTACGTAAACTCCACGGGATATTACAGTCAGTCAGTAACACCCGGAACATATACAATATCTGCCTACGCTAATGGTTACTATCCATACTCCCAGAACGTAACAGTTTCCACATCAAGACCAGTAAAGCCAGTAAATATCACGCTTGTGAAAGAGCCAAGCCCAACTTCAGGCACGCACACCGGAAACGCCAACGCCACAGGCTACAATGTTACAGTTACCAACCTCATTATCGGAAAAGGCAACATAACGCTATCATTTAATTCGACTGGAAACGGAACTCTTGTTGTCCAGATACCATTCAAGGATGTGGGCAACGCAACTATCTCAGAAATACTCAATAGTACAGTATATATCAACGGCACGCAATACAAGAATTTCACCATAACAATCTCTTCAAACTATACAGTAATCCTGAAAGTTTATAACCTCCCAAGCAAAGATCCAACACTATATTGGGGATATTCTCCATATTCAACAGCACCCGGACCTACGCCAACGAAATCAACCACAACATCACAAGCACCATCACCCAACCTTGGACTTTATGAAATAGTCGCAGCGGTTGTCTTAATCGGAATCATAGCAGGAACGGCAGGAGTGTTGATAAGAAAGAAGAGATAATGACCAATTATTTCTTCTTATTTTTTTGGTTGTTTAATTTTTAGTCTTCTTTTTATTTGATAACGATTCCTTAATTATTTTTGAATAGTTAGTGAATTTTGAAAGTTCAACTCAACTCTGTAAAAGATAATGCCCGTGGTCAAGCATTCAGTTTCATGACCTGATGATTTTTAGCCAGAGCGCCTTATTCAGGTAGCTTCTCGGTTGCCAGACGGAGAAAATAGTAGCATCATCCCCAAGATACCTCATCATGCTTGAATGGACGTTGAGGAAATCAACATAGTCCTTTGTCCAGAAGAGAGTGTAAATTACGTTGTTAAAGCTCCATCTGGATAGTAATAGCCTATCCATGAATATTGGCAATTTCTCTAACTTGCTAATAAAGTCCTTTTTATTACTATTTTCCACCAGGAAACCCGACTGAAGAAACGAGAGCCCGGCAATTGCGGGGTCTACCACACTATATTCTATCTTGAAAAGTCCGGATTTCGCAATGCATTCGTAATCTCTGTAAACTTTATCTCTTGATATGCCTGTCTTCATCGAAAGGTTATTCAAGGGAATGAGGGGTGATTCAACAAGCTCTTCAAGGAGTTTTCTCACAGTGGTTCTTAATTTTCCATCTTTGTAGCAAAAGGCTGAAAGATCACTATCGCCCTTCGGTTGAAATACGAAAGATTTTACTCTGTAAAACAGGTTGATTGCATCACTTATGCCGGTTATTCTTGCTATGGCTTGCTCAAGTTCATCTTCTTCTTTATATAACACATTAACAGCAAGTGTGGGAAAGAGACCGTGCTGCCAGAGTCCAATCCCCCGCTGCACCTCTTCGACATTGGGTGTTTCCTGGATTTGTTTGCACTGATCCTCCGTAAGAAAAAGATCGTCTGAGAAAATCAGGGAGGTCATGGAACGGGAAAAAAGTGAGGGATCAATGATAAATCTTGGAGAAAGGCATTTCAATGCATGTTCATAATGCTCAAACACAGAATTCTTGGATGGCTTCTTCTTTCTGGATTCTTCAGCACAAATCTTCTGGTATATCCAGTATGCTGTTGGTCTTCTACTATCTAATTCTGGCCAGAGGTGAAGGGCATCATCACCCGGCCATTGCATATATCTCACAATATCAATTATGAGGTTCTCATCCACGAAGTGATAACCGTTAATTATTAATATCAGTTTCTATGGCATACAAAATAAAGGGTTAAACTGCTGTGCTGTTTTTCGCTCGATTTGAAGGGTCTTATGACAACTTTCTTAGTGTTATAATGAGGTGTATTAATTCAACCTTGTGAACTCAGAAAATAGCTCATTTTCAGTCGTTCGTTTAGGTTATCAAACCGGCATTTTCCGGATTATGGCAATTATCATCAATATAGTTGGCTTCATCGATTTCCTGGAGAAGAAAAAACATTGTAATCTCTCAATTGTATTTCAGGTGAGCCGCTGCAAGTTCAAGCCTTCAACTCCATGACGCTCTTCTTGATTTGTTCATAGTATTTCTGTAATATAGCCTGAACAGTTTCATCGTCAAAATCAGAAGGCAATGGATATTTCTTCAGTGGCGGCACCACTCCCTGTATCTCCGGATCCACCATCTTGACATCGATGTTTTTCCAGTTCCAGAACGCGTGTATTTCATTCTGAGGTATAGAAGATGTTATAGCATTCTTTGCTGGACTTTTTTCCTGAATGGTGGTTGGTTCTGTGGAAACTACTGCCTGCATTATTTCATCCTTTGACTTGCCTCTCAACTGGAATAGAAGGAATGGATTCTCATTCAGGGAATCGGCAAAAACATAGAACACCGCCGCGATATGCTTGCAGGGAATTGCATAATCGGGACAGCTGCACATCATGTCAATATCTTTTGATTTAGTTGGGAAAAGAGGAGAACTCGCAGATTTGAAGGCTTCTTCAAGCTCCGGGGGAATCTCACCTATGAGTAACTTTGACGTTATTTCGGGTTTCCTTGCAATGGTTGAAAGGATCATTTTCCAGGAAGTGTCTGATATTGGGGGAAAACTTATTGAAATGCTGTAAGGCCGGCGGCTTGATCCCTGTACTTCTGCTATAATGCGGTTTTTCTCTATGTTTATTCTCAAGACCTGTCCATTCCTGGCATACGATCTACCCCTCTGGAGCCTGGTTGACCATCCATACGATGAAAGTATTTCCAGAAGCCTCTTTGACCACCACTGAGATCCAATCTCTCCTCT
>JAJZXT010000120.1 GCA_021806355.1 Thermoplasmata archaeon | reverse complement strand
TTCCGGATCACGTGATTCCACCGTCATGAAACCACGGTCGGGTATAACTTTTTCATAGTAGAGATAGGAACGTTCGATCCCTCGTCAAGGATGTGTTCACACTGCGGATATATCTATGACCTGAAACTCAGTGAAAGAACATGGACATGTCCCCGGTGCAATACCACACATGACAGGGAATGGAATGCAGCAATAAATGTAAAGAGATTCGGTCTGATAAAGACCGGAGTACCCACGGACAGTGGGGAATTAACGCCTGTGGACACAGTCACCTCTACTCTGTCCCTTCTTGAAAAGGAAGGAATAAAGCAAGTGAAGTGGTTGAGGCAGGAAGCCCACGTTCTTTAGACGTGGGAGGATGTCACAGCGCAATTGACATGGAAAGACTTGCAAGCATGGACAGGGGCCAATACCGTATCACGAGGAAAGGATTACCAAAAAGATGGCTTAGTTCACGATTTAGGTATCACCTCCAGTGGAGCCCTCACTGCAACTGTTCGTGATACACTGAATAACGATACTTTGGTGGATGTAGAAGACGGCAGTTTGACTTCCCGATGCACATGTATGTTTATGATTGGATGCAAGCACGCAGTTGCAACTATCATTGAATTCCTGAAGATCATTAAGCAGGGAGCAATAGCGTCTGTGGCAACGGATGACGATTACCGTCTCAGCCTATTGATGAAATATTTAACCCTCGTTAGCATCATTCCCATTGAATCACAGGGTAACGAAAATCTCCGATCATGGTGTATTGCATATGGAAAAATATAAGTTGGATATCGATGAATACCTCGAAAAGCAGACAAAGGAACAACTCATCAGCCTGATCAAAGCTATTGCCAGCCAGCACAGGGAAGTTGAGGAAATGCTAAGGGACGAGGCGTATCTCTCCATAGGTGAGGTCGACAGGCTTGTCTCATCTATTAGGGAAAGGATTAACGGTCTCATGCCAATTCGATCATGGGAGCAAGGCTGGGATGATGATTTTGGTTCAGAAGAAGATTACTCTGAAGTGCGGAAGCGATTGAACATGCTCCTCGACGGTGGGCATTCAGAATTTCTGCCGGGTCTTGGCAAAGATATCATAGAGGCTGGTATAAGAGTGATAGAGGAGAGCAACGATGAAGGGCAAACCGGTTATGAAATCACTGATTGCCTGGAAATTGTAATGAAGGCGTTATCCAGATCAGGGAAATCAATCCTTGACCAGATGCTCTGGGTGGTGGAAGCAGAACTCTTGGACGAGTATGATCTTATGCCAGATACAAAGGATTTCTGGGCAGAGCATCGCGATGCTTCGGACTGGGGGGCTCTTGCTGACGTGCTCCTATCTCGCCTGAATAGTGCAGGTTTGGGTAATGGCAATATTCCAGCTTTCTCGGAGGACAAGAGAGATTACGTAACTGACCGTATTATACTAGCGCTGGAGATGTCAAACCGTTTGAGCGAAATAATCCCTCTCTGCAAGGAAGAAGCGTTGCGTACCTGCAGTTATGAACGCCTTGTACAACGGCTTATCATGGCCGAACAGCTTAATGAAGCCGAGGAATGGCTCAAAAAGGGAATCATAGACGCCAATTCGCGAAAGCCATACATTGCGTCTATACTGTATGAAATTTTGTGTGAGGTCGAAGAAAAAAAAGAAGATTGGATTTTCCTGGCTTCGCTCCGTGGAGACGATTTCCTTGCCCAGTCGAACTCACAGAGTTTCTCAAGGCTTCTCGATGCTTCCGCAAAAGCAGGGATTCAGCAAGAAGTAAGGGTTGCCGCAATGCACTATCTTGAGACTGGGCACATTCTTAGAAAGGAAGACAAGTCACAGAAGGAGCATGGAGAACTCTCTTGGCCATTGCCAGAAACCGGGTTGGCCGTAAAAGAAAAGTTTGGCGCCAAACCTTTTCCACGGGTTGAGGTTCTTATGGACATTGCTATTGATGAGAAGAAACCCCCCGAAATTCTTCGATGGTATGAACTTTGCACAAAGGAGAAAAACTTTTTTTCTACTTTCAATTACGAGAATCGGGATTCCAGAGTTGCGGATGCCATATCTCTATCCTATCCAGATAAAGCGATCAGTATTTGGAAGGGTATGTCTGAGAGGCTCATTGCGGAAACCAAGCCTGCATCATACGAGAAGGCTGCAACTTATCTTTGGAAGATCAGGAATTTATTGAGCATAAATGGCAGGAATGAAGAATGGGATCAGTACATGAAAAGGATTAAAGCATCAAATCACAGGAAAGTGCGTCTTATGCAAATACTGGAAACGATCTCTGATAAGAAGGTCATTGAAACTTGAAGGGTTAATAAACACTTTTTTTGGGGGTAATGACTTCGCTCAGTTTTCACCGGGGTTTTCCAATTCAAAGGTTGGTACCAGAATATCCATTGGCTATTCATTCTCTCACCAAGAAGGCACTCTCCCCTTCTTGTCAATGCATCCCGTTTCACTGATATCGGGATGCATAGAGCAATATGCGATCCAACCTTTTTCACATCTATTTGCCATCGGGTAAGACAGTGTTCAGGGAGGGATAATGTACTCTCCCTTGTGTCGGTCCCTTATCTTAAGAAAGAGCAATTTCACTCGCAAATGTTAAAACGGGGGAAATGAAAAGAATGATTATAGTCTTAGACGATTAAGGTAGGAATCATGAAGGAATTTTCACCTATCACAAGAAAGAAGGATATTGAGGACGCAGACCAGGCTCTTTTTGATCTTCTCATTATTGGAGGAGGCATTACAGGAGCAGGTATAGCGAACATCCTTTCTGCCAATGGAATTTCAGCAATACTTGTTGAGAAGGGTGATTTTGGATCCGGCACCAGCCAGGGATCATCAAAACTAATCCACGGAGGGTTGCGATACCTTCAGGAACGAGAATTCAGGCTGGTGAGAGAGTTACTTAAGGAACGAAACTACATTCTTTCAAACGTTAAGGCATCAAGGAGAATTAAATTCAACATCCTAATAGGAAAATCAACATGGAAGAGATCAACGATCAGGGCTGGACTTTTCCTTTATAACATTCTAGGAGGAAAATTCAGCATTCCTAGATTTCATAAGAACGATAAAAAATATCCAGAAGAATTTGATGGCTATTTTTCCTATGAGGACGGCTGGTGTGATGATGCACTTCTCGTAATATACAACATCGTTACTGCCCACGAGAATGGTGCTGTTTGCTTGAATTATGCGGAATTTAAGCATGTAACAAAAGAGGAGGGATATTTCTCATCGAAAGTCTACGACTCAATAGGAAAGAAAACCATAGATATCAAGTCAAAAATGATCATCAACTGCTCAGGGCCATGGGCTGAGAAAATTGCCGAGAAGACCGGAACAAAAGGTAACCTCCCGTTCCGATTAAGCAAGGGGATTCACATTGTT
>JAJZXT010000067.1 GCA_021806355.1 Thermoplasmata archaeon | reverse complement strand
GTCTGTTCGGTGGGAGCAATCATTTCCTTTTTGATTTCAGGATTGAAGGAAGAGTGTTTCATTCCCAGGGGCTGGAAGATCTTTTCCCTGGACAGAACCTCAAGGGATTTCCCTGAAATCTGTTCAAGCATGAAACCAAGAAGTATGAAGTTAAGGTCACTGTATTCTTCCCTGGTGTTCTGAACTGCCCTTTGCGCAATGGTTCCTATAAGCTTCTGGTAAGTCTCTCTCCCCTTCCCGTACTTGTACAGGGGGAAGTCTGGCTGTAATCCTGAAGTGTGTGTGATGAGTGACCTTACAGTGAGATTTGAGGCTGCATCCGATGCTTCAAATAAGCCAAGTGTTCCAAGGCTGTCCTCCAACCCCAATTCTCCGTTCTCAAGGTATTTCATCACCAGTGTGGTGGTGATAAGTGGCTTCGTAAGAGAAGCAAAATCATAAATCGTATCATCGGTGTATTTGAAATTCAGTTCGGGAATTTCCCCATTGGTATAGGTAATGATGTTTTCATGTCCCCTGTCAACAGAGACTGATATGCCGTGTGATACAGCAGGAATGTTCTGGTCCACAAACTTCCTGATCTTGGTGTCAAAGCCATTATCCATCAAATCACCCTTTCAGGGTTATTTACTGGCACCATAATGATTCTTTTCACTGTGAAATTCTACTTTACAACCTTTGTAAGGTGCTGCGGATGATCAGGATCGCGCCCGAGGCTTACTGACTTGTAATTGGCCATGAGTTGCAGAGGCAGTGCAAACAGAGCCGGCATATGATCTTCCGGTACATTCTCAAGCCGGATCTCATCGTCTTCATCAAATCCTATTCTGATGATGCTACCGGTCTGTTTTTTTATCTGTTCCATCACAGCTTCAACTTCCTCGTCAGGCCTGTGAAGAAGAATTACAGTGGTATCCTCATTTAAAGACTGAATTGGGCCATGAAGGTATTCTCTGACAGGGTAGGCTTCGGTTTCAATTGTGGCGGTTTCCTTGAATTTCAATGCTCCTTCCAGAGCCAGGGCGTGCAGATATCCATTTCCAAGGACCACAACCTTATTCCTCACTGTGGCTGCAAATTTCAATACTTTATCTGTGCTGTGATCAAGATAATCTTTGAGATTCGTTGGTAACAGGTCGTGTTCTTCAGGATTTTTTCCGTCAAGCTCCTGGATAATCAGATCAACTGCGGCAAGGGCAGTTATAAAGGTCTTAGTTGCAGCAAGAGCTTTTTCCAACCCCGCTTCAGTAACAATTGAAATATCTGACCCAACAGAAAGGCTGCTGTCTCTTGTGTTTGTTATGCATACTGTTGAGAATCCCTTATCCTTCGCAGCATACAGAGAATCGAGAATATCCCTGCTTTCTCCCGACTGGCTGATTAAAATTGCAGTAATCTCGCTATTCTCATTTTCAGGAAGATAATGTGAGAATTCGGGCGCTTTCACAGTTACAGCAGGGATCCCCCTTTTCAGCAGCCCGATCTGGAGAACCATCCCTGCGTGATAACTGGTTCCGCTTCCAACGATGTACACATATTTTGATGTCTTCAGGAGCTCAGAGGTGTAAGAGCATTCCTGCCTGACAGATTCCAGGGTTTTCCTCACGGCCTCGGGGGAAAAGTTGATCTCTTTGAACATAATTGTGCCTTTCATCCTGGCAATGTGATCAGGTTCCATGTCATCTGATACTGAAGTGAATAATATTGATTCTCACATATTCCGGTTAAATCGAAGATTGTAATCACTGTAATTGTGAGTATATATACTTCTGTAGTAGATGATTTACTAATAAAGCATTTATACGAATACGAGATGCCGCATTAATGGTCAAATACAAATGGGTAGCACTCTCCAATACCACCATAGGTATATTTATGGCTACAATCAACGGTACCATTACACTCATTTCACTACCTGCAATTTTCAGGGGAATACAGTTGAGCCCATTCCAGGCTGGTTCCTTTGTTTACCTTCTCTGGATCCTCATGGGATTCAACATCGTGACCGCAACTTTGCTGGTTACTTTCGGAAGATTATCAGACATATTTGGCCGCGTTAAGCTCTTCAATCTGGGATTCGCAATATTCACTGCAGGTTCCATTTTGCTTTTCATAACACCAGGCACAGGAACAACTGCAGCACTCCTTCTTGTGATATTCAGGATCATTCAGGGGGTGGGAGCTGCTTTCTTATTTTCCAACAGCTCTGCAATACTTACGGATGCATTTCCTTCCCACGAGAGGGGAAAGGCACTGGGAATCAACCAGGTTGCAGCCTTAGGGGGATCTTTCATTGGGCTGATCCTTGGCGGGATACTCTCTATCTACAACTGGAGGTATGTATTTCTAGTAAGTGTGCCTGTTGGACTTATTGGCACATTCTGGAGCTACTGGAAACTCAAGGAGACTGCTATAATAAAGAAAGACCAGAAAATCGACTATATTGGAAACCTGACATTTGGTTCTGGACTCACTATTGCACTTATTGCCATAACTTACGGGCTTCTGCCATATGGGAACAGTACTACTGGATGGGCTAATCCAGAGGTCATTGCCGCCCTGTCAGTTGGCGTTTTCCTCCTCGTACTCTTCCCGTTCGTGGAAATGAAGGTGAAACAGCCCATGTTCAGGATGTCGCTATTCAGGATCAGGGCATTTGCAGCCGGCAATCTTTCTTCACTGCTGTCTGCGGTTGGCAGAGGTGGTGTAATGCTCATGCTTATAATCCTGCTTCAGGGAATCTGGCTCCCCCTTCACGGTTACCAGTATGCAGTAACACCATTCTGGGCTGGCATCTACATGATTCCAATGACCTTGGGATTCCTTGTAATGGGTCCATTGTCCGGTTGGATGTCTGATAAATATGGTGCAAGGGTCCTTTCCACCATCGGAATGGTTATTGTTGCTGTTGCATTCTTTGTTTTGAGCACCCTGGGTCCTGACTTCAACTACTGGTTATTCGGAATAACGTTGTTCCTCATGGGTGCAGGAAATGGTATGTTTTCAGCACCCAACACGGCAGCCATCATGAATTCAGTTCCTGCCGATTCAAGGGGTGCCGCATCAGGGATGATGACCACCTTGATGAACGCAGGAATGACTGCCAGCCTTGGGCTGTTCTTTACAATCGTCCTGCTTTCGCTCACAGTTAACCTTCCAGTTTCGTTCAACTCTGCGCTTGCAAGCCTTGGTGTCTCCAATCTTGACAAGGTGTTTGACTCCACTCCTCCAACAGTGGCAATGTTTTCTGCATTTCTTGGATATAATCCTGTGGGCACCATTATAGCCAGCGTTCCTGGACTTACAGTTCCCCAGAATGTTCTTAACCAGATGGAGGGACTCACCTGGTTCCCCAGAACACTGGCGCCTGCATTCATGAGTTCCCTCAGGGTAGCATTCTACGTTGGCATGATCCTCTCCCTTTTGGCAGCGGTGATTTCAGTTATCAGGGGAAGAAGGTATGTGGATTCTGAAGCTGAATATGTTGCTGACATGGACAGTTCAAACACAAAAGAAACTCATGAAATTTCAGGTGTTCCCATTCAGGCATCATCAGAGGAAAAGAAAACCAATCCGATTGAATACGATACATCAGGGGGTGTAAAATGACGGCAGAAAGTAACAATATAAGTTTTGAGATTTGGAGGCTTGTCACTTCCATTTACAAGAAATGGTACAGGGAAGTTGAAAAGAGGCTCATAAATAATGGCCTTTCCATTATGGAGTACAGGATACTCAAGAGACTGTTAGAAAATGGGGCACAGCCCATGGTCAAGCTTGCAGAAAGCAACATGATTACACAGGGCTGGGTCACAAGCCTTGTGGACAGGCTTGAGTTGAAGGGCTACGTTGAGAGGATCAGGAGCAATATTGACAGGCGTGTGGTCAACATTGCCGCCACCCAGAAGGGAACTGAATTCTACAGGAAGATCATGGAACTCCATGAGGAATTCATATCCAGGACTCTCAGTTTCATGGACCATTCAGACATGGAAGTTCTGAAAGGTCTTCTGGGAAAAATTGAAGAACGTCTTCTTAACAGCTCACAGTTGCTGGATGAAACTTCTCAACGCAATGTGAGGTAACTTTTTTCTTACCTTCTCCACTTCCCAGGTTCTTTCCGTTTGATTAATATGAACAAATTACACAAAATGTTTAAAGCGCAACCTTTAATTTTTCAATTCAAATAACTGCAAGCAGTGTTTGCCCAGCGGTCACCCATAATCATTATACAGAACATCATAAGTGCTGTATTTGGCTACATTGGGCTTTTCTTCATCCTGAGATACATAGGTACAGCGGACTGGGGGTTTGTGGGCGCCGGGATAGGTTTTGTTGGCGTTTTATCTCTGTTCAGTGACCTGGGGTATTCCACAGCACACACAATAAAGATATCCGAGGGTGAAGACCTTGGCGTCTGCAATGGTACCTTTCTTGCTGTGAAACTTGTGCTGGGATTTCTTTTCGTTGTCCTGACCCTTGCTTTCCTTTTCGTATGGACGCATGTTCTCCATAAGGGTTTCCAGTCGCCCATTGAGTACTGGATCATCATTTCGCTCATACCATATTTCTTTTTCCAGAATTTTCTCGGGTTCACAAATACATATTTCAGGGCTACCATGAAGTCAATGAGGACATCCATACCTCCGCTTATTGAAGCAATTCTCCGGAATTCTATTTTTATAATGCTTGCATTCGTAATCCGGTTTTCAAGCCCTTCATCTCCTGATTATATGGCTGCCCTCTATCTTTCAGCCACCTACAGTTTCACTTTCACTGTCTATTTCATTGTGTCACTCTACATGGGAAGGCCATGGAAAATCAGCCGGCCCACCAGGAGCATGCTCAGGATATATACCATCCTCGCCCTTCCGCTGGTTCTGGTGACTTCAGTTGGAACAATCAACGGAAACATAGACAAGGTTGTAATTCAGTTCTTCTGGGAGGCAAATGCAACAAGCGCATTCTTTTCCAGCCAGCAGATATCTGCTGTGGTGACTACCCTTGCCAGTTCCCTTTCCATGTTCTTCCTTCCCCTTCTCATCAGAAGAGGGAAACATGCAGGAAAAGAAGAGCACAACCGTTCTATCTATGATTTCGAGAACCTCATTTCCCTTTACATTTTGCCCTTCGTAATTATTCTGATAGTTCTTGCCACATACGTGATGAACATATTCAACCAGGCTTACATAGTGTACAGTGGCATGCTTTCGCTTCTGGCATTTAGATCATATCTTTCTGCCATAAATTCCCCATATGTTTCTGCCATTGCTAGCAGGTCCAAGACAGGAACCATAGCAAAAATAGATACCAGCATGGTATTTCTCAACATTCTGCTCATTGCTTTGCTCGTTCCGCCGGACACTTTTGGCTTCAGGTATTTCTCACTGGGCTGGATTGGGGCACCAGTTGCCATGGTTGTGGCAACCTTTGTCAGTACCGTAATATATCGTGTGGTGGTGGCAAAGGTGGAATCCGTTAAGGTAAATCTCTACATCCTGAGACACATTGTTCCAGCCGGCGCTCAGGTTCTCTTCATCTTGCTGGTAATTCATTTTGTTACGCCCAAGGACATATTTATACTTGCCCCCCTCTCACTGCTTTCTCTTGGAATATATTTCCTTGTTGCCATAGGGATGAAAGAGACTTCATTTGAGACTTTGCTGGAGATTCTCAGGAATTTCAACCCAAAGAGGCTTTCATCAAGATACAGGGAAGAAGCTCAGGAAACCGAAACTGATCTTGTGGACATGGAAAAGCCCAAAAAAGATTATTAGTTTAAATAATATCTATATCGAACTATGCCAATTTACGCCGTGGATGAACACGAGTTAATGCAGGAAGAGTCTACTCTCAAGGAAGGGGATGCAGAGATCCAGGATGGCACATTATACCTTACAGACAAGAGACTCATCTACGAGAAGAAAGGAAAAAGAAGCCTCCTTCATGCTTCTTCATCAAAGACTTACATGGATGTTCCGCTTTATGAGCTCAAGAACATATCTACCTCAGTTCCCATGATCAAGGTCTTTACAAAGAAGTACCTCACAGTGGAATATGACGAGGCGGGCTCTCCCAAGAAATATGAATTCTTGCTTTCTGATCCAAGGAAGTGGCACGAAGAGATTTCCCGCTGGGTAAGCGATGCAAGGAGACATTATGAGGACGATTCGAAGAAACATGATGAGGAAAGCCATCGCAGGGAAGTGGAGCTAGCGAATGCAAAGTCATCCAAAACCCATATTGGAATGGCGTATTTTGGAAAGGAACCCAGTATTTCCAACAAACCCACCGTGATTGAATCTAATGGTGGGAAACCTGAATCATCAGTGAAAAAGGCTTTGAAGGGACCTAATTATGTGCCGCTTCTCTGTGAGACATGCGGTACGGAACTGAAACCTGAAATGAAATTCTGCCCCAACTGTGGTGCAAAGGTTAACCAATAGGCTAATTAACACCATATTCAACCTTTTTATACGTGATTTAAGAGTCCTCCCGGTCAATAGATGGTGCAAAACGATCCATATGTGTGGTGTGTCCAGCCATTATTTTAGATGGGAGTATATGGAATCAGTATATTCTGTTCAGGACGTTTGTCTTGAGGTATTCTATAACCTCTGTCATATGAGATTTCATCCGGTCCCTTGCTGCAACGGCGTTCCCTAACTCCATGGCCTTAATGACATCTTCATGTTCCTTTATTTCACTAAGCCTTCTCTCGTTGCTGCTGAATAATGCGGTTCGGATAACCTTCAGCTTTAGCCTGATCTGTGTGGTATATTCCAAAATATACCGGTTTCCGCTCGCCTTTGCTATTATGGAATGGAACTTGCCGTTAAGGTCTGCAATCCTCATGGGGTCGGGATCACTAACCTGATTCACCCGCTTGAACATTTCGAGGGTGGTTTTCAGCTCGCTTATCACCTCAGGTGTTAATCTCTTCGTGGCAAGGTAGGTGGCTTCTGATTCAAGTATGCCTCTTATTTCATACAATTCCATAACTTCGTTCTCCTCAAGGAATATAATGTTATAGAAACGGCCGTTTCTTTCCACCAAGCCTTCAACTTCCAGCTGAACCAAAGCTTCTCTTACGGGGGTTTTGCTCATGTTGAGGCTCTTTACTATATTGTCCGGACTGATTGATTGACCAGCCCGGTATTTTCCGTTTAGAATCCCATCAAATATGTATTTATAAGCTGTTTCAGTCAATGTTAGTCTATCAGAATTTTCCATTTTCATCGAATAATAAGGAATGCCATCCTTTTAAAAAACATTTTATTCTAAAATGGCAGTTCAAAAAAAGTGTTGCTAGTGTAATCGAATGTCAGCATTTCTCGCATTTATCATATAAAGTGCCTGAAAATGAAAGCGTAATGATCCAAAATTTCAGAGCAAAAATTTTCCTTTCATGAAAAATGGAAATTGTTTTTTGCTATTAAGGGCAATGCTTATAGTTCTCGGGATATTGATTGTCATTGATATAAATGGAAATTTTCGAAACAAAGGTTGTAGATATCGATCATGTGGAGTTCCACAGCCCGGTAATCATCGGAGGTTTTGTTGGAAACACCCTTACTGGATTTATTGCTGCGAGCTACATTATAGAAAGGTTGCAGATGCACCAGGTTGCACATGTGAAATCACCACACATACCTCCAATTGCAGTGTTCATTGGAAAGAAACTCAGGACTCCTTTCAGGGTATATTCTAACAAGTCGGGAACTCTTGTGGTTGCTATCTGTGAGGTGCCAATCGATGATGAAGGGCTATATGAAATATCTGGGGCACTTACCTCATGGTTTTCGGAGTCGAAACCGAAAGATCTGGTTATCCTGGAAGGATCTCCAGTACCGCAGATAGTAAGCGACCACAAAGTATACTGCATAGCAAATGAAGACATGTTGAGAACGTTCAAAAGCAAAGGCCTCGAACCCGCTCATTCAGCCCTTATCACTGGAATGGGTGGAGCATTGATGAATGAGGCACTGGCGCATAAGATCCCTGCGATCACTTTTATCACACCTGCTTCCATGAATATTGCCGACCCCGGTTCAGTTCTTGCCCTTATTGAAAACGTCAATGATGCTTTTGGACTTAAGATAGATACTGCAATCCTGGAAGAAAGTGTGAAGGACTTCCATAACCAGCTCAAGGAACTCATGGATCAATACAAGAAAACGTACTCCAAGAGCGACAAGGCTCCAAGCGAGTCCATGTATGGCTAATATTCCGGAAGTATGTGATATCTTCAAAGTAGAGGTAAAGACTAGAATACCGGAAACCAGTTGTTAAGAGACTGATGATATCCGCTCAAATGCGCATGAATCCATCCAGAATACCTGTGCTGATTGAAGATCTCATAATTCTTTCAAGCAACGTCCTTCTTGGAGCGTATAATCTAATTTTCCTTCCGAGGCCGTAAGATTTGGTCAAATCATTCAGGGCATCGTCGTAATTGCCTATCTTATCTATTAGGTGAAGATTTAATGCACTCAAAGGAGAAAATAATTCACCCGTTGCAACTTTATCGGTATCTTCGGCCGATAGTCCTCTATTCTGCGCTACCGAGCTTTTAAGGACAGAATACGAATATTCCAGTATTTCCTTGTACTTTTCCTTTCCATTCATGTCTGTATCAGAAAATGGACTCAACATATCCTTGTATTTACCCATTTTTACAATGTCCATTCTGACGCCAATCTTATTCAGTAGCTCCTTGACATTGGGATTGATTCCAATCACTCCAATTGATCCCGTTATTGACGTATTCATCGCATAGATCTTTGTGCATGCACTGGCAATCCAGTAGGCTCCAGAAGCTCCTACTCCTTCAATTACCGCGAATACAGGTTTAACTTTCCTGATTTTGCTGACTGAATTCATCAGCATCTCAGAAGATGCTGCGTCTCCACCTCCCGAATTCACAGTCAAAATTAACCCCTTCACTTTTTTTGAATTTTCAATATACGAAAATACTTCTAGATATTGATGGGCAATACGGGAATTTATGTTTCCAGAAAGATCCACCCGTGCGATTACCATGATCTAAACAAGCCTGAAAAGAATTTATAATTAACTTCTTTCAAACAAACCGTAATTGTCTGTCAGTTGAAATGAATGAATTTCATTCCGTTTTCTCCTGAATCCGGTCAAGTTCCAGGCATATCATGTGGATCATTGAGATATGTACCTCTTGGATAATGGGGGTAAAATCAGATTCAACGTTGAATAAGACATCTACCATATCTTTGAGCTTGCCGCCTGTTCGTCCTGTGAAGGCTACAGTGTATGCTCCTTTTTCCTTGGCTGCTGCAATGGCTTTTATGACATTCTTGGAGTTTCCAGATGTGCTTATCCCCACTACGACATCTTTATCAGTTGCCAATGCAGATACAGGTCTTGAGAACACTTCATCGTAAGAGTAATCATTTGCTATTGCGGTCATTGAAGATGTATTTGTCGAAAGTGCTATGGCAGGAAGTGCTCTTCTCTCCTTTGTAAAGTGGCCGTCAAGTTCTCCGACAAAGTGTTGAGCGTCGGCAGCTGAACCTCCGTTGCCAAATGTAATAAGTTTCCCTCCTTTTAAGATGTTTCCTGAAAGAATAACCGCAAATCTTTCAATCAAATTCATATTTATGGCATTTCTGGCGCTGACTCCTTGTTCGATGTATTCCTTTAAAGTAAGCATATTACTAATCTCTGAAGGGAAGAAATCTATTATCCTTTTCGCACAAAGTTGGTAATTAAAGTCTCTTATTTTCTTCCAAATGTGATTTGATTACTTCAAATGCTATTGCCGTAGTTTTTTCATAGCTATTTTCCTCTGCATATTTGATAAAGAATTCCGAACATGACTTCAAAAGATCTGGAGATTTGTCTAAGGCCTCTATCCTTTCAGGGAACTTTTCGATTGGGGCTATGAAGAAATATTCCTTAATGCTGTAATCAAAACCTCTAGAACCTAATTCAGTCGTTAAGATTGGAACACCGTGTGATATATAGTCATTCATTTTCAGATTTTGACCAGATCCAGTTGAAACAGGATTTAGAGCAAGAAGTGAGTTACAAATTTCTTCTTTCTTTCTTTCTTCATCGACTATTCCAAGGAATCGAACATTTCTCGGAGCACTCCTTTTTTTAACAGTATCACAAACACTTCCGATCAACTTAAAGTTGAATTCAGGCAATTGTTTCGCAATATCCATGATAGTCTCCGCAGCTTCAACATTTGGCAAATAAGCAGAACCAATAAAGATTATATCCTTGGAATTTAAGCCTTTCCACTTTGCATTTGAAATGTGAATACCTTCGGGAACACATTTCACTTTTCTCATGTCTACTGTGTAGAGTTCACAAATTTTTTTCGAGTCTGACTCCGTTATAGTGATAATGAGATCAGCACGTCTTGAAAGTTCACTTTCTATGTTGTAAGTATAGCTGTCCCATTTGTTACCTTTTCTTAAATAAGATTCTACATTGTGTGCATCATAAACAACAAACTTATCTCCCAGAAAATCACGAAAAAGTAGAAATTGCCAAGGTCCCTCAAAAATTACAATGTTAGATGATAAGATATTCCCTTTGACTTCTTTAAAATATCTTCTACGAAGGTACGAACCTTTAGACAGGAGAATTTCAAGTGAGCGGTTCCCCTTTAGATAGGCCATTCCGGTCATTAAGAATGAATGAAACTGCCTCGCCTCTCTTTCTTCCTGGTCCTTAAATATTAAACCAGCAACAGAAAAGATCTTCCTAGAAGCAAATTTTTCAAGGTAGTGTCTGACCTTCAAAGCGTATGCGCTACTGTAATCTGGAATAATTTTACCATGGCAAATTTGAATTATCTCGAAATGTCCTTCAAGTTCTGTTTTTCCACTCATTTATACCACAATTAAGAAGACATGGTTGTAAACTAAGTAGGCAGCTCATATTTACGTTTCCCAAAGAGCTTTCTTATAGGTTCAGGTTGGTTTGATTCTGGAATTATTCTTCTTTCCCTAAACTCTTTATTTAGATTTATTCCAGTCTTTATTTGTTCAATGTGGAAATCGTAAATTGATTCCCAGAACTTATGATAATCTCCACTATCTACATAGTCTTTCCAGATCTTGCTTATAAGACCATCACCTCTTTTTTTGTCAAAATTACTGTAATCTCTTCCCGGTTGGAGATAAAGTTTAGATGTCATTTTGCTGAAAAAATTTTCAGGGAATATGGAATAGTATTTAAATATTGGAATAGGGAGATAAATATACTGTTCAGGTACAAAACCCCCAGAAATTCTTTCTTCTAAGATTACAGTTAGGGCACGGTTAACGATTCTCTTAAAAGTTCCACGACTCAACAATACTTGAAGGTCAAGATGGTGCCCCATGGTAAAAGCATCCCACAAAACTTTTATCCCGCGTATATTCTTTGCAAATCTGAAACGGAACTCTTCAGTGAACAATATATTTGTTCCAATTATTTGATAATAAGGAAAAGCAAAAATCTCCTTTTCAGGGTAAATTTCTGGCAACTTCTCAATCATTAATACGTCGTCCTCAGGTATAATTTCATTGGCATCAACCTCCATTATGTAGTCTCCCGTGCATCTATTCCTAAGGGTGTTAAGTGCATTTCTAAGGGCAGATCCTTTAACACTGGTTGAGTCCCAATGATCCCTGAATATTTTCACTTTGGAATTATTTCCAAAAAATTTGACCAATGCTTCATGTGTCCCATCTTGGGAATATCCATCAGATATCAGAAACTCATCACAAATGGGTAAAGCGGAATTCACCGATTCAATAAATGGATATCCAAGCTCTATTCCGTTCCGTATTACCATAAAACAGGATATCATTCTACCCTCTAAGTGTGAGCCTATGATAAAACTTACCGCAAAAAAATACATTAGTTCCGAAGGAAATCAAAGCTTTAGCAAACCCTCTTCAATTTTATAACTAAGGTAGACTTCGTTGACAACATTTCTTAAAATGCGCGACCATCCATTTCCCAAAGAAGTACCGATCCGGTCTCCTATTTTATAATTAATATATCCTATGCCTTTTTGATTTTCACATATCCTAAGACTCAAGTCGGTGTCTT
This sequence comes from Thermoplasmata archaeon, assembly GCA_021806355.1. Classification (GTDB taxonomy): domain Archaea; phylum Thermoplasmatota; class Thermoplasmata; order Thermoplasmatales; family Thermoplasmataceae. The sequence continues at coordinate 6,598 of JAJZXT010000067.1, read as the reverse complement.
CCCCTCCATTTATAAATGTTTCGTCCAAAAGCTGCGTTTGTTTCTCTATATATTTTCTGCTTAACATGGTGAATGATCCCGTCAGTAAATGTACCTTTTCGGTTCTATAAGTGAGCTTACTCAAGAAGCCAGTAGATCCTGAATATAATGCATCTACGTACTTTAACTGAAATTTCTGCCATAATTTTAGCCTGTAATGTCTACTTCTATTAGGGTGAATTCTAACTGTCATGGAATAAAGAAAAGTTGGTACACCTATAAATCTTAAGAAGGAATGATAATCGCCCAGTGGATTTGTAAATAAGACATCTTTAACCTCAAAGTCCTGTTTGGCTATCTCTGAGAGAAGTTTTTGTGGTGAATCTTCAAGCAACATGTCATCATTTGAAATAATCACCCATTCTGGCTTCAGTTTGAGTGCTTCGGTTACTCCCACATTAACATTGTGTGAGTAATTGAAAAACATGTCTCGAGGTTTAACACTCTCGACATAAATCTGGTGCAGTCCCTTGAAAATATGATTCTTGCAGTCCTGAGCTCGTTGAGAATTCATGTCCGCTGTCGGAATAACAACCACTACGTTTGACTGTCCTTCGACAGTTATAATGTTAGGTTCATTCTTTTGTCGATTCCTCATCCAATGGATTAGTTCTTCTCTATCTCTAAAATGACCATAAAAAGAGATTAAGTCGTCTATATTGGAACTAAGGAATTTGCTGTTCAGGTTTGCAATTTCTTCATTCATAAGGATTGATAGTCTCTCCTTTTAAAGGCCCATTTTCCGTTGCTTGTAGGCGTGTTTTGAAAGGAATCCCTCAGCGTCAATGAGTTTTTTGTAAACTGAAAGGGTTATCATCTCTTCATGGTACTGAAATTCACGGGAACTAAACTCCCGGCTCATTTCATCTATACCATATTTAATGTCGTATTTTGCGGAGAATTTCAGATCTTTTGAGATTTTTGAAAAATCTACCCTGTATGATCTTTTGTCCGGGTCCCCGTACCACTCTATTTCTGCCCCATTCACTGATTTTTTAACCTCTTCAGCCACATCCTTGAGTTTCACATTCAATGCGTTAGAACCAGCATTGAATATCTGTCCAGAAACAAGTTCCTTATCCGCTTCCAGACCCCTGATGATTGCTCCCGACATATCTTTTACATGTATGAAGGGCCTGTATTGCTCTCCGTCCCTCATCAGCTTTATTTTCCTTGTGGTTATGGCATTGTATACCATTGCGTTAATGGCAATATCGAGGCGAAGCCTTTTAGAGTATCCGAATGCAGTTGCGAACCTCAGTGCCAAAGGCGTGAATTCTCTGTCTGCAAGGAATAGATTGTCCCTTTCGACAGCTTGATTTGCTTCAGCATAGACGGTCAGTGGATTTGGTGTGGTCTCTTCATTGGCTATTTCCTCGCGAAAACCATAGATACTGCAAGAAGACGCGACGATATATCTGATAGCCCCCTGTTTTTTTGCCAGCCTAGCCACTCTTACTCTACCCAGATAATTGATGTCCCAGGTTTTGATGGGGTCAAGATCGCCAGAAGGATCATTGGACAAGGCCGCAAGGTCTACTACTGCGTCAAAACCCTTAATCTCAGCAGGATCGCAATAGCGGATGTCATCGACTTTGGTATTTACGCCCAAATTGTCATATTCTGCTTCAACATCATCATAAGTTAGGAATTTTCTGTCAATTACGGTCACATCAAACCCATTCTTGACTAAATCTGGAACCAGCACGCGACCAATATAGCCCATTCCGCCTGTGACTAAAACCTTCATTAAATGGGTATGATATTTGTTTTAATAAATGATTTCCAGCATTTCTAAAGGTACACACCCTTTGAAGTACCCCATAGCTCATCCTTCGAAGATAACAGGGGTCTGTCTGTGGGCCAGTCCACATTGACAAACGGGTCGTTCCATATTATGCCTCCTTCAGAATCCTTGTTGTACTCCTTAGTAACCTTATAATGGACAATGGATTCTTCCAGGGCAAGAAAGCCATGGGCGAAGCCCGGTGGGACCCAAAGCATTCTGTTGTTATTTTCATTCAGCTTAATCAAAACATATTGACCATATGTTCTTGAGTCCTTTCTGAGGTCTACTGCCACATCCAGGACTTCTCCCTTCATTACTCCAACCAATTTTCCCTGGGCGTGTGGGTCCCGTTGAAAGTGCAGTCCTCTGAGAACATTTTTCTGAGATTTAGAAACGTTGTCCTGGACGAACTCTGTCGGGATTCCAAAAGATTCAAATTCCGACTTCTTGAAAATTTCCTTGAATAGTCCTCTTTCGTCAGAAAGTGCTTTGGCCCCTATCACAACTACCTCGGGAATGGATGTCCTTTCAAATTTGAACGGCATGCCAAATGTATGGTAATGGTAAATAAATCTTTTTATGCACCTGCAAGAAGGTCAAGGTTAAGGTCGATGTCATAGAATTTGTTATCTATCAGCCGTCTGGATAGTGTATTGTCAAGCGAAGAGTCGTAAGGTCTGCTAGCAGGCCATTTCATCTGGCTCTGGTCAAGCTCAAAAATTTTATCCGTGGGTGCTGAAATCTTCTCTGCAATTTTCACAGCCAGATCATATCTTGATATTCTTGGGCCAGAAACATTTACAATCCCAGTCCTGCGCAACTCCGTCAACTCTAGGATGGCTTCAGCCAGAAGCTTTGCATGGATGGGTGAGTAAAACGACTCGACCGCCTTGACTTCCTTGCCTTCCTTGAGCTGTGAGAGAACAAATCTCGGGTAATTTGATTTATATCCAAAGACGCCAGAGGTTCTGACTATGAGAGAATCATCATAAGATTGTGCTGCCCAGTCACCCAAAAGTTTACTCAGGCCATAGAAATTAATGGGGTTTGGGATGGAATTCTCTTTGTACATGCCATCGGCTCCGTCAAAAACGTAGTCTGTGGAGACGTGGACCAGATAAGACCTGGAAACGGCAGCCGCTCTCACTATATGTCTCACAGATTCTGCATTGATCTTGTTTGCAATCCCCTTTTCTGTTTCGCATTTATCTACGTTTGTAAGTGCTACGGTATTGATGATAACCTTTGGGCGCTTTTTTAGGATAATGTCCTCAAGTCTGACGAAATTGGTGATATCCAAGGTAAGATTGCCTTCCGATCCAGTATGATATACTCCCGTCGCTTCGGGGAACAACTTCATCAGCTCAGACCCCAACTGCCCCCCTGCACCAAAAATAAGAACGTTTCCTCTTTCTGACTTATTTTCTGCCATTTTCTCACCTAAATTAAATAGAAACCGAAGAGCCTTCTCCGGTTATCAATCTTGACCCTTCAGGCTTTTTCCTGTTCTTCTCTATATTGCAGTTGTAACCTATTATGGAATCCGTTAACTTGCAATCCCTGATTTTTGAATTATCAAATACCAAGGAATTGCTAATTTCAGTATCGGATATCCTGCATCCGTTCCCTATGGACATATAAGAACCTACAAAGGAGTTCTCCACTAATGTATCCTCCCCAATGTAAGCGGGTCCGCGGACGGTTGAACCTACAATTTTAGAATTCCTTCCCAGGTATACCCTCCCCTCAATGTTAGCGTTTTCCACGCTGCCATGAATTTTGTAATCCGTAGAAAAATCTAATATTCTCATGTTTGCGGAAAGCATGTCATCCGGGGTACCGGTATCCTTCCACCATCCATCAACAACTGCGAACCCTACTGTATCGCCTGATTCAATGACCTTCTGGATCGCTTCCGTTATCTCCAACTCACCCCTTCTGCTCGGCTTTAGACCCTCAATTATGTCGAATATTGTACTGGAGAAAGAGTAAACACCAACCAATGCCAGGTCAGATACAAATTCCTTGGGTTTTTCCACAAGACGTACAATCCTGTCACGATTGACCTCAGCCACTCCGTATCTGGAAGGATCAGTAACTTTTGCCAACAGTACAGCGGCTTCATCTTTGGTGTTGACCAATAGTTCAAGCCCATGTTGAACAATGTTGTCGCCTAAGTGGACGATGAACCTGTCGTTACCCACGAAATCCTTGCAGCGGTAAATGGCCTCTGCAAGGCCTCTGGCTTCTCCCTGGTATATGTATGTAAAGTTTGCCGAAAACTCTGTTCCGTCACCGTAGTAATCTATGACTTTTTCAGGGTTGTTTTCGCCTAAGACTATTGCAATGTCGGTTACTCCATGTTTGACAAGATTCTCTATTCCCCACTGCGAGATGGGCTTTCCCCCCACCTTAATTAGTTGTTTTGGTCCTGTGTGGGTCAACGGTCTGAGTCTGGTTCCCTTGCCACCGTGAAGAACAACCCCTTTCATATGAACTGGATATTCTGCTTGATTTATTTATTTTCGTATTGTTCCGCATTCAGTCAGACTGTTGTGGATTGGTTAAATGTGTAAGCCAATTTTCTGGCAGTACCCTTTGAAATTAATGAGAAGGCATGAATCAAGGACCCTGCGATCCCACTGTACCTTTTGCCAATGAGGCTGAGATACAGGTACTTTGCAACTTCTCTCGCGGTTATCAGTTTCAGGTCCGAAAAGAGATTCAAATTCAACCTTTCCTTCAATTCAATATAATCTGCAACCAGCAGGACTGTTTTGTTGAGGTTTTCCTTTAGGAGTATGACATGCCCCGTCCTCTTATCATTGTACATTACGGAAGCTTTTACGGCGTTGGAGTTCACATAATCTTCAAAATCTTTAATACGTAGGTGCGTGAAACTTTCGTGGACAGTGTATGCGGTAAGTGTCTCTTTTGAAAACCTAAGGTCCCTGATAAGGGATGAGGCAGAAAGCAAAATGAAACCATCACAGGTAACATTCAGTGAAGTGAGCCTTGGGGAAAGAATGGATGCTAGTTCCCTGCTGATGGAAATGCAACTGTTGTTTCCATGCGCCCCTTTTTCTAGGAGCATCATCAGTTGTTCGAATGTCAAAGGCCCCCCCAAAATCATATCAGCACCAGGTGACATCGTTATCCTTCCCGTCACCTCCCCACTCTCATTTACTTCCTCAGCGGAATTATGAAAGTACGAAAGATTAGAGTCAGCGGAAAATGCCTCAGCCACTTTGTCCAATTTACCAGGCAAAAAGTAGTCATCGTCCTCCAACAGGGTTATAATCTGCCCTTTAGAATTCCCTATGCCTTCAGCTATTTTTCCACCCAGATTCACATACCTTGAAAGAATATTTATTATGCCATTCTCAGAAATAAACGTATCAATATGACTGTCCTCGAAATTCTTTACCACTATTACTTCAACAGGGTAATCATCACTCATCTGCGTAAGGACAGAGTCCAGAGCCCTCAATAGGAACTGTTTTCTGTTGTGCGCAACAACAATAACGGAAATCAAAGGTTCAGGAAGACCTTTGGTCTCATGGGGAAGCCCTTTGGTAGTCAATGTTTCCCAAGATTGGGTTAACGATTAATAAAGTTGACCCAGGCTGATGGTTTTTCCACCCGGCATTCTTAAGGGAAGTTTTCGGGATTTATTGCCGATCCAATTGTTTATACCTTTCTTTTGTTGAGTTATACAAACTCCTCAGGAAATGGCTTTTCAGCCTTGCCGGCAAGAAACTCAAAACAATGGTTTTGATTTTGAAAAGATAGGTTTTAGCTGGTGGCCAAGGAAATAAACCTGCCAGGTAATCAAATGCAGTTAGCTTTCTTATGACTGGCTCTTTTCCCAATAGTTTCACAACGGAATTAACGTAGAGCATATCTCCTACCAGGAGGAACCTTGGAATCTTATCCTGCAGTGAGATGCGGTAGGCCTCCATTTCATTGAGGACAGACAATGATCTGGACAGCCGTCTGGATACAAAATTATCAAAATCTTTCAAAACCGAGTCATCATGGCTGCGAAAAATTGTCAAAGGCTGATTTACATGGGTAATCTTACCTTTTTCATGGCCAAGCGATGCAAGGTAAAGAAAAGAGTCTAGGTGATAGGTGAGGTTCCGTATAACATCCTTATTGTTGATGATAATATCTCTTTCGACAGTTATTGAACTGCAATTGAAACTTGCATTGTAATGCGTGAACTCCAGCAGCTTTGTTAATTTGAAATTCCCGGCATCCATTGAAATCACTTCCGGATATTCTCTTTCTCCGATTTCGTCAGCACTTTTCAAGTAGGAATTATGTATGAATATTGTACCGTCTTCTGCCAATCCACTAATTGCACTTAATTTTCCGGGCACGAACCGGTCATCATCCTCAAGGAGACAGAGATACTTTCCTTTTGCTGACCTTGCCCCTTCGACGAACTTTGCACCCAGGGCGGTCTCTTCGCTGTAAATGTTCCTTATATGGTGTTCCTTCAGGTACCTGTCTATTCCCTCGTCAGTATAGTTCTTAATTACAATAATTTCATATCTGCCATGGTCAAATTCCTGCGATAGCGCAGAATTCACTGCATCTAAGATATACTCTCTTCTGTCGTAGGCGACTATGAGGATGCTGAATTCAGGATCTGACTCACTCATTATCGACATACGTGAATTTTAAAAGGGATATTTCTATTTTTGTATGTTAGTTTACTGAATTAAACATTGAGTAGACAAACATTGAACATTTTAACAACTA
>JAJZXT010000188.1 GCA_021806355.1 Thermoplasmata archaeon | reverse complement strand
AAGCAATATCCCTAGAGCAGAACGCGGGAAAACAACAATCGTCATTCCAGTGCTGAATGAATCAGGAAACGTAAGGGAATTGCTTGATGGAATAATGTCTCTTAGAAATGACAATTATTTCTCTAAAATTAACGAGATCATCTTAGTAGACGATGGAAGTACAGACGGAACTCAGGAGATTATTACCGATTGTTCCATGGATCAGAATTATTTGCCTATCAGGCTACTTCAGAGACACACAAAACATGGAACTGTAAATGCCCAGTTATATGGCATTTCTCAAGCCAATTCTGAAGCAGCATTAGTAATGGATGGAGACCTTCAGCATCCTGTTGAATACATCCCTAGACTCATAGAAAAATACCTTGAAGGCTATGATCTAGTACTTGCATCCAGATATTCAAAAGACGGTGTTGCTGAAAGAAAGGCACTACATGGGATTATAAGTCGAGGGGCCAATATGCTTGCCAAATTTGTGCTTCCCTGGGTCCGAGATATTAAGGATCCCATATCGGGATATTTTATCATAAATAGGAGATTGCTGAACTTTGAGTTAAATTACAATGGTTTTAGCAAATTGGCGCTAAATGTTCTGTCTTTTGGGAAAAAGATGACTGTTGCAGAGGTTCCATTCCACTTTAAGGAAAGAACTGCTGGGAAATCCAAGGTTGCAACTGGCGGAACCTCATATTTGATAAAGTACTTGTCAGAATTGTTATATTACAGAAGGATGCATAAAAATCGTTCTGCCGCTAAATTCAATCACAGGCCAATACCAGAAGCGCAAACCTCTAAGTAAGGATATTGTAGTGATACGGGATTCCAAACGAATTTATTAATGAAGTATCAGTAAAGAAATTATCCTCCTGATTCTAGTGTAATCCGCAGGAAATAGCGATAGCACCAGTTCCTTGTCTTCTTTCTTAAAGAGCCCAAGCAGTCTTGCCATAAGAATGTAAACAAAAAAGCCGGCAGTTATGTAAAAAGGAAGTATATACAGTGCCTTTCCAAACAGATATACTAGCACGTAAACAACTGCAAACATGACTAATGAGGCCACCCATATCTTAATTGTTCCGGATAAATCAAAGGAAACAACGTTTTCCCTCCTTGCGTAGAAATACAGAATACTGAAAGTGGCAGCAGTTACGGATGAGAATCCTATGGCTGCTCCGACCAATCCAAAATAAGGTATCAGAAGATATGAAAATCCAATGTTTGCGCCAAATGCAGCTCCACTGGAGTAAATGAAAATTTTGGTTTTTCTGACAGAGGCAATGGCCTGTGTCAGAATATTTGCAGGTACAAACAGGGATGAGATGAACATTATAATTGCAAGGGGGAGCGCACCAGCGGCATACTTTGAACCACCAAGCAACTCTATGACGATTGGAGAGAGTGCCGCGATTCCGAGCGCTGCCGGAACATAAAAAGATGTAAGAAGAAGAGAGGAAGCTTTGACATTCAGGGAGATGGCTGCCCTCTCTCCCTTCCCAAACAGCTCAGAAAACTTCGGCATCAGAATATTGTTGAATGGAACTGCGATAAAACCGATTGCAGAAGAGACTAAAAGAGCTAAGTTATAAACCCCAAGTGAAGAAAGGTTTAAGAGGCCAGCTACTACAAATCTATCGGCATAAGCTGCACCATAGCTAATTAATCCACTGAGGACAACAGGAAACGAATACTTCATTAAAGACTGGTTGGAAACGGCATTGGTCTGGCCTTTGAATCTGGACAGGAGTTTAAGGATCAGGAAAAGTTCTATTCCCACGCCAAGGAATATTCCAATTGACCAACCAGCAATTAAGGCATTCAAAGAATGGATGGAATAAGCAAGGAATATAGAGCCAAAGTAGTAGAAAATCCATATCACGATATTAATGAAAGCCGTGAGCCTGAAATTCTGGAGTCCCAGCAATGTACCGTTCAATATGCTGAACAATATGTTCCCTAACAACACTATGCTCAAGAGTCTTACCAATGCCGCGTAATAGCTTGAGTGCAGAAATATTAGAGAAATCACTGGGCTAAGCAGAAATAATGCCGCAAAACCAGCTATGGAAACAGCAAACCCAAAACTTATGATTTTATAAAATACTCTTGCTGCCGATGCGTAGTCCCCTTTTCCTATGCTGTATGAAGTAAAATGTTGAGCGGCAGTGCCGAGGCCAAATGAAAAAACAACCTGAAACAACCCTATTATTGCAAGAAAAAGGGCTATTGCACCAACTGAAGAAGTGCTGAACATTCTCACGATTATCAAATAAAATATCATTCCAGAGAAAAATTGGACTCCTGAACCAGTGTACTGAAATAATGCATCTATGCCTATTGAGCGTGAATGGTGACTGGCCGTTTCCATTTCATATTGTGATGGGAATGTTTGATTTATAATATTCCTTCGCAGAGGGGTAATTGCGAATATGGAATAATAGACAAGAAGTACTGAAAAAAGCTATTCTAGCAATTCGCAATAACTATTCAATGATGACAGACCACAACGTTTTGAGGAATGAGATTTCTTCGGCAAGAAGATATCTGGAGCTTAAGGAGTTGGAACTGTCTATCCATGGGCTTAGAAATAGGCTTCCTGTCAGCCTTTACACCGAACTGATAGGAAGAGTTAAGGAAAAGGTTATGAGCTTTGAATTCCCGGACTGCAATAATTCCAGGATCAATGTGATTTACAGCAATGGTTTATCCCGGCCGCTTGAGCCGGAAGAATGCCACCTTGCCATGTCCAGAGGGGACAGGATTTCAGATTATGTTTTTTCCCATTATATATCTGCCCGGGATATTGAGATAGTGGGCGGAAACTCATATCTCAAAGAAGGCCAGCCCACCCTTGATCACAGTAATTCCGGGACTGCAGAGGTATCGATTTTCACGGCTCTTTCGCCGTCCGCATTGAGCGAAAGAATTGATTTCCTGATGAAAAAAATGGAAAATCTCGAAAAGATAGAGAAAATTTATACGGACAACATACCAAAAATAGTGAATGATATGAATGATTTGAGGGACAAAGTGAACAAAATTTATAAGGTTTTGATAAAGGAATGATATTGTCCAGGTATTGAGACTCGTGGACAAACATTTTAGTTAAAATTCCCATAAGGGGAACCAGATGAAGTTTCTTATAACAGGCGGAGAAGGATTCATAGGAAGAAACCTAAAGGATCACCTGGTTCATAATAATCACGCAGTTGAGACACTGGATATTGAAGGCGAACCTGATTACAAAGCCTCGATTCTCGATATCTCCGCTTTAAGGGCGGCAATTAAGGATGCGGATGGCGTTTTCCACCTTGCAGCAATTACTTCCCCTCCGCAGTTTGAAAATGACTTATTCTCCGGATTCAACACAAATGTGAACGGGACATTGAATGTTCTCAGGGTGGCTGCTGA
>JAJZXT010000204.1 GCA_021806355.1 Thermoplasmata archaeon | reverse complement strand
TTTTCTCCTGTTCAAGTGTCACGACAATTGCTCCTGCATTATGGTCAACGCCCATTGATTTCATCAGTTCGCTGACCCTCGATGCCTGGTAATTGCTCCTCACTAAAATTCCGATTTTTTTCTCCTCCGGAGCATCTTTCAATATTTTCTTCACCGCAAGAACTGCTGTTTCCTCCGGGTTGTCTGAGATGGTTATTTCCACCTTCCCTTCGCTATCCTGTTTCATGCTCTTCATGACCTGAAGTTCTGTGATATCCTGATTCGAATCCAATCTGTTGAAGAAGGATATTACATACTCAACCACTTTTTGAGGAAGCCTATAGGTATGCATCATGACTTCCCTCTCAAATGCCTTATGATTCCTGAAAGCATTGAAACTTTCTATGTTTCCGCCCTGAAAGCCAAAAATTGCCTGCTTAGCGTCTCCCACAGCGAAAATTGATCTGGCAGAGCGTTCAATTATCTCCCTTTCCAATGCGCTAATATCCTGGACTTCATCCACCAGGATATATTCGAATGGCTCTTTATCAGACTTCTTTAAGATATCCAGCGCCAGAATCAGGAGATCCTGATAATCAAATAATTTATCTTTTTTATAAGCCTCATAATCGCGGAAAATGAGGAGAAATTTTTCCAAAAGCGCACCTGCTTCTTCCCTTGAAATTCTTACGGAACCATCCTGGTTATCATACAATTCATTGAGTATTGCCGTGGCTCTAGAATCTGAAATATCCTTCGGGAGTATCCCAAAACTCTTGATCAATTTGATGGCGTTGATAACCTTTCCTGTAGTAAGGATATAGCTGTTCATGTCTTTATACAGCGATTCTTCACTTCGAGTCGAAACATCTCTTGCTACAATTGCCCTCGTCAAAATAAATCGGGAAAGCCTTTCTGAAATTATCTCAGGATTGATGTCAAAGTCATTTAGCATGCGGTTGCAATAACTGTGAAATGTTTCTATGCGCGGAAGCTGACCATTATAGCCTTTCTCCTGGAGTTTCCTTAAAACCCTATCCTCCATCTCTGTCTTAGCTTTTATCGTAAATGTTACACAGAGAATTTTTTCCCCTTTCACACCGTTTAAAATGAGCCGCAAGACCTCTTCTGATAATCTCTCTGTCTTCCCGGCACCTGGGTTCGCTATCAAAATTTTGTGTGAATTGGATGATGTGTCCATGGTACTCCAATATGTATAACTAAATATTATTTTCACTTACGAGCGGATCAATAAAACTGCCAAGAATTTTTCATATCAAGTTTTGATCGTGAAACACTGGTGGCTCATTTATTCATTAATACAAGTAATCCGCCAATGAGAATAAGCGCAAAACCGATTATTTCAAGATTAACAAATGTGATAATTCCTGCTATGGAAATAACGATCATTGAAGTGTATCCTATCTTCTTATCTCTTCTGGAAACCTCATTTCCCAGCAAAGCTATAAGGGCAAATATCAGTAGCTGTACGGCCCCTGCAGAAGGAAAGGTTCCAAAAATTTTCAAATAGTGGAGTAGATTATGTAATACTATCGCTAAAACTGCAAATATTATTAGCAGGAGACCACCTACAAGCCCAAATTCATATGAAAGTTTTAGTTTAACCACGCTATTTGAGATATGGAATTTAATTAAATACTTTCTCTTATTTTATCGAAGAATTTACTTGATCTTATAACTTGTTCCTCTCCAGTTGATTTCATTTGCTTTGGCCCCTTCTATTATATTGTACAAATATATGAACGGGAGAAGAATCCCTATAGGTACCAGCCAGAGAGAATTCTTTGGATCCCTCATACCGGAATTAATCAGATTTAGAACGTACGGGGTGAATCCAATGACAAATAATGGATTGACCAAAACTGAGAGATAAACCATCATTATCATATATACAATGACTCCAATATAAATGAATACGCCTCCAGCTAAGGCCCTCTTATCGAAAATAATGCTCACCGCCATCTGCCTTTCCGCCCAATCAAGGAATGATTTCTTATCATCCTTTACAACGATTTTGGGGCTTGCAGCGGGTGCGTATGCAATTTGCACTCCCTTTTCCCTGCAAATCTTTGATAGAGCTGCATCATCTGATACTGCCGTAGAAAAATATTTCATAGATGCCTCATCCATTAATTCACTCCGGAATGCTACGGACCCTCCCCAGACGAATCGTGTTGGCCTGAATTCCATCATGTTGATGCCCATATAACCCCATATCTCTTTTACCTTTGACCAGAAACCACCCATAGGTACAAACCTTGGGTAAGTGCTAACTGCCCCAATCTTCTTCCGATGCAGCGGAAAAATCAATTCCTTTAGCCAATGCTCTGGAACAATCGTATCTGAATCCGCAAACACAATTATTTCATACCCGGTTTTATTTCGAATGGCAGTTGTAATAGCCCTTACCTTCCCGCTTGAGGCAGTAGAATAATGGTCGGTGATCAATGATTCTATTCCCATTGTATTGATAACTTCCAGAGCCTCATCTTTATCACTATCTACAACGGCCACAATGTGAAAGTTCTTGTAGTCCTGATTTTGCAAGGATTCAAAATTCCTTTCCATTTCATGATCTTTTCCACGGCAAGGTACGATTACAAGTACCTTAGGAGAATAATTCAAGCTATCATTTGCGTTGAAAAAGTGCTTACGCCAGAATAAAGAAAGAATAATCCTAAAGAGCATAAGGATCGTTAACGATAAGATAAGTAATATCAATCCAAGAAAAATTATGATGATCATGTTTTCTTACCATATTTATTTCTTAGATATCTCTCTCGTTCCGGTCTCTCTACTTTCTATATCTCTGATTTTCTTTCTCCCACTTACAACTTTAAAAAGATCTGAAAGTGAAAGTACTGAAAATATCAATCCAATCAATAAGGAAAAGAAGAAAAATATTTCAATCCTTATGAACTCTATAGAATTCCTGTCCGGGATCAGAGAATTTGTAAATGAAAGTATCATTAACATGAGTCCCGTCAATATTGTAAATAAGAATAGCCTGTTTATTTGGGAAAAAATCGGCTGCTTCAAGCTCTCAGGATGAAAACTCGGTATCATTGTGATCATTACAGTGTACGCAGCCATCAGTAGACCTATTATTGTGCCATAGAATGTCAAAAGATTTGGATTTGAAAAAAAAGTCAATAGATTTTTGACAGTTGTTTGGGTGTTCGGCAAGAAACTGGAGCCAATGGAAGTGGTCAACATGAAATCAATAAAAATGCTTATGAATGCGAGATTTCTGAGTTTATATAATGTATCAATTCTGCCCTTTATCTTTATCTGTGGCACAGATTGACATACGGACTGGCTTAAAAAATTTATCAATTCCTGATAAAATCAATTTAAAAAAATCGAAAGGTCGAACTGTCCATGGCTTCTATGAACTCTTTAAAGAGCCTTGAGTCATCTAAGCCATTA
>JAJZXT010000194.1 GCA_021806355.1 Thermoplasmata archaeon | reverse complement strand
AGGGAAGAATATAATAGAGATAGGAACGTTTGATCCCTCGTCAAGGATGTGTTCACACTGCGGATATATCTATGACTTGAAACTCAGTGAAAGAACATGGACATGTCCCCGGTGCAATACCACACATGACAGGGAATGGAATGCATCAATAAACATAAAGAAATTTGGTCTCATAAAGACCGGAGTACCCACGGACAGTGGGGAATTGACGCCTGTGGACACAGTCACCTCTACTCTATCCCTTCTTGAGAAGGAAGGGATAAAGCAAGTGAAGTGGTTGAAGCAGGAAGCCCACGTTCTTTAGACGTGGGAGGATGTCACATCCAATGTATCAAACGAAATGACATATCGTTCTCTCTCCCGGAACTTGACATTGAAAAGCGAAAACACCGTAAAAAAGTACATTGGATACCTGCAGGAAACATATCTCATCTTTGAAGTCAGGAGATTTGACCGCAAGTTGAAGAGGGCTGGAAAAAGTCCAAGGAAAGTGTATTGCATCGATAATGGAATCATAATGAGAAACATACCAAATTTCAACAAGAATAATGGTGCATTACTGGAAAATCTCGTTGCAGTGCAGCTTGAACGGACAGGCAGGGAATTCTATTACTACAGACATGAAAGCCATGCGGAAGTTGATTTCGTGCTTCCGGTGGATCGCGAACTGATCCAGGTCTGTTACGAACTCAGTGATCAAATCCTAGACCGTGAGATAAGAGGCCTGGAGAAGGCTTCAGGGGAAATAGATGCAAACAGGTTCCTGATACTCACAATGGAACAGGAACGGGAGATATCATGGAATGGACTGAAAATTGAAGTCAAGCCGGTATGGAGATGGTTAATTGAGGACATTCATTAACAAAAAGGGAGATAAAAAATCAAACCAAGAGAAGGTTGTGCTATCATCATTATGGGAAATTAGCAAATCGTTTTAACTATTTCATTGTAAACAAACTAACAAACTCTATATTATTAATAGTATAAGGAGACAAATATTATATACAGGCAACATTATATATTCTTTCATGGAACGTACAAAAATCAGTGCAATTATCCTGATAGTTGTGATGCTGTTCAGTTTTTCAATAATACTGCAGCAACCATCAGGGAACGTTAGTATAGGCCACGAGGTAATGTCACCTGCCCAGATAAGCACATCAAAAACAGTAGTAATTCTTGTGCATGGATTCGACCCTGGTGATACTTCTGGTGCTCCATCAACCGGCACATGGCATTCAGGTGTTAACATATACCAGCAGCTCGTAAATGCAGGTTATCTGGTAGGAAGCGTTGAATATTATGGCCAATTCAATATCCAATTTAGCAACGGATATACCTTTTCCGATCCTTCGTTTGTTGGCACATCGAATACACCCATAAGCGCAATAGGAAATGAGTTGGGTAACTCTTTGGAGACAATTTTTGCAAATAGCCAATTGAACGTTAATATTATTGGATACAGTATGGGCGGTCTTGTAACACTGTATATGCTTGAGCATTACGACATGACAAATATCAACCTCAAGAATGTAATATTTATGGCATCTCCCTTTGATGGATCACCACTGGCTTCAATTGCAAGCTGCCTCGGATTATCTGGCTATACTGGCACGCAGGTAAATGAAATGACATCAGGTTCCAACTTCCTGACCAATTTGGGAAATTCAATAGGCAATGCAGTTTCGTATTACTCCTCAACAACATGGATAGTCTATGCAGGAACATATGATCCATGGTGGGGATATGTATTATTCAACGGAGCTAACGATGGAGTAGTTTCAGAACATTCTGCAACATACTTTGGCTATAACTACCTGTTCACATTTTCAGGTGATATCCACACTGCTTCGCTGGACAGCTTCACCTGGTCAGGAATCAGCTATTTCCAGGACCAGTCTGTTGCAAACACAATAATAAGCAACTTCGCAGGAAGCTATTGATAGATATTTATTCCAAATATCTTTTTTTTAATTTTTAGAATTTACACACATTTCGTGGACTATACACTTTTGAATCGAGGAAAGGCTTTCCCATATTTGGGTTAGGATCAATCGTAGGGAGGTGGTCTTAGAAAATATCTTATTTATCCATATACTAACTATTAATAATATGAGTGGATTTTTAGATAACGATGAGTACGAAAGATGGATTTATAGTTCCAAAAGAACGTTAGAGTCTGCCATAAATGATAGAGATTCCCATTTTTATAATTGGTCTTGTTTCAAAGCTCAGCAATCCGCAGAATCTGCCATAAAAGCATACATGAAAGGCATCGGGAGAGACTCATTTGGACACTCTGTATCAGGTTTACTGAAGAAAGCCGATTTTCCAGATGAAGTGATTAACAAGTCAAAAACAATCGACAAATTCTATATTCCGACCAGATACGCAGACGCTTGGTCAGAAGGAACGCCTGATGAATATTACACCGAAGCGGATTGCAATATCGCCATTGAATGCTGCAAATTCATTCTTAGTGAGGTTGAAAAAAAGTGGAAATCGTTGAGCAAAGAAAGTTAGAAAGGGAAACAAAGATTGGGTCAGCCATCGAATATTCCAAGGCTTTAGATTTCAAATCCACTGTTATATTGATAGGTTCATATGCAAGAGGGGATTTCAATCTTTGGAGTGATGTGGATCTTTTGGTAATTGGTGATTTCACGGGGAATCCAGTAAGGAGATCGGAAAAATTAGATTTTCCAGCGGGTTATGAATTGATTTTGCTAACACCAGAAGAAATCTCTAATATGAAAGAGAAGAGAAATAAATTTCTGATCGATTCTTTTGCGGAAGGAGTAGTTCTAAGGGATGACTTTCGGTATTTTTCATAAACGGATCTGGGACTTATTGTAGAATGCGCATTCAGTGTTAACTGCCCTCAGTTGTCCAAAGTTTTTGTTGCTGCCTGTGAGAAGCAACTATTGACTGATCGAAATTGATGGCGAATCAGAAGCAAGCCACTTACTTAACAGTAGATCAAGAATCACCCCCCGAATGGCTATTTGATTGGAGGGGGTAGGTGATGAATGGGTTATTCCTGACAAGCATGCATGCCACAAACACACGGATATTATCCGCAATTATCCTCACGCTGGATAAGATGTTCAATAAAACCCACAGGTTGTATAGCAACACTGCGAGATAGAAGTAAAGAAGTCTTATCCTCCACCTTTTGGATGTCGTCCTTGCGAGGAATTTCCTGATCATTCTGCACCCGGTCTCTATTCCCCACCTTTTTTTGAAGAATTTCAACACCCTGATCGGCGGAATATCGATATTGGTTGCAAGGATATACAATATCACTCCTTTCGTAACTGGTCAGTCTTGAGTGCATGACACTTCTCACCCTGGTTTTGCATTCCTGCTCTTTCTCACTATCACTTTTGGCGTGTCTTTTATGAAACTGTTTTTCCTGAGCTTTGATGTATAATATATGGATGAGAGCCTTGCGTATATATCGGCACCTCGTTCAGTTCGTGATCCTCCTGACACC
>JAJZXT010000106.1 GCA_021806355.1 Thermoplasmata archaeon | reverse complement strand
ATTGCCTCACTCAATATAAAAAATAGGGCTGCAGTCAACCAGCCTACTGTAGCCTAATAAGAGTTACAAGTCCCTTCCGTCAGGGAGGGGTAGTTGACACTCTTTGAGGCTACTATCCCATTCTTTTCAAACGTAAATTTAGGAGCCTTCCTTTTTGTTTTGATTACCCCTATCATGATTGGGCATTTTTTCAAGATTTTCGTACCTAAGTTTTTCCTCATGTAATATCGCACGAATAGCCTGCTTCAGAGCCATTCGTCTATCTTGCATTTTTAGTAGCCCGCGAAAATTAGTAACGTTCATTTATTATCATTGTATGATCAAGCATGAAGTACCTGAAGTATGGAAAAAGTGGAATTTTTGTGTCAGAAATCGCCCTTGGCGCCATGACATTCGGAGACAAGAACAGCTGGAAACTTGGAGGGTTATCCCAGCAAACAGCTAACGAAATGGTGAGGAGAGCATACGCTTATGGAATCAACCTGTTTGACACCGCAGATGTTTACGATGAAGGAGAATCTGAAAGAGCCCTTGGAATAGCCTTGAAAGGATTCAGGGATGAGGTGCACATTGCAACAAAGGTGAGAGGCAAGACAGGTAATGGCATAAACAATGTTGGCTCGTCCAGGTCACACATATCAAGGTCAGTGAAGAGTAGCATGAAGAGGCTCAACACTGATTATATCGACATTTACCAGTTTCACTCCTTTGATTACCAGGTTCCCTATGATGAAACCATAGAGGCAATGCAGGATCTGGTTGAAAGGGGCGAGGTTTTCTACCCCGGCGTTTCAAATTTCAATGCTTGGCAGATGGCGATCTTCAACGCAGTTGCCGGGGAAAAAGGGTATGAGCATTACCAGAGTGCACAGATGAATTATTCACTCCTGAACAGGGATATTGAACATGAGATCCTGCCCTACATAAAACATGAGGACATGACGCTTCTTGCATGGAGTCCCCTGCACGGCGGTGTCCTCACCGGAAAATACACCTCAAAGATGGAAATGAAGCCTGGAACCAGAATGGGAGACAGGGGTTTCGTGTTCCCGCGTTTCGATGAAAAGAGATATCCATTGATCCTGTCTGAAATGGAAAAGATTGCAGCAGAGCAGGGATGCAGTCTTTCAAGCGTGGCACTATCATGGCTTAGATCAAAGAAGGTTGTCATAATCCTTGGTGCAAGAACCCTCGAGCAGTTTGAGGAAAACATGAAATGCGTTGACGTGAACCTCACAACAGAGCAGGTCAAGAGCCTTGACATGATATCAGAGGACAGGGAGCAATATCCAAACTGGATGATAGGAAGAATGGATCGCGGAAGGACCTTCGAAACAGCTTAATTTTTATCGAACTATCCATAACCACCAAATTTTATCTTTTTCCAATAAATTTGTTGCCTTTAGAATACCATTGATGCTTCACAGGAATGGTTCCTGATCATCCTCAACTATGTACCGCTGAATGCTCCTGTTGACTTTTTTCCATAATTCACTGCGCCTGAACAGGTAAGATTTCTCCATGCTGGTAAGGCTGATCCTTACCTCCTTTCCAAAGGTTTCGAACTTCTGGTATTCGCCAAGAACGAGCGATTCAAACATGGTTTCCATGAATACAAGGTAGTTATTTCTCCGGTCTGGATCTTTCCTCTCCCTTGACAACTTTGCACTGATATGGCTTAAGAGAAGCAGGAGAAATCTCCTCTTCCCTATTCTGTGATAAGGATATCCGTTAAGTGCCATTATATCCCTCAACGAATAGTTGCATCCTATGATGAGATCCTTTAGGAAGGATATTTTCCTCTTAAGGGGCAATCTCTGGAAACCGGGACGTCGCTCCAAATCAGCATTGTGGAAGATAAGGCCATCCCTTCTTGGTTCCATGACCTGTGTCGGATAATGGGTTATGGGCCCGTTCATTGATATTCTTGCATAAAGATCGATGTCTTCCGAAACCTTGAGGTTCCTCCATGCGCCTGCTTCCTCAATCATTTCCCTTGGTATTATTGACAGTTCGGAAAACAGCACACGCTTCTCCCGGAACCTGAGGAAAGAGAAAATAAGGTCAGAATAATCAGTATTGTATTCCTTCTCTGAGTCAAACATGATAATGTGTGATCCCCTGAGTTCAAGGAAGGCAAGGTTCTTTGCCAGCCCCCTGCTCATCCCGGGCCTTTCGAACACCCTGAAATTTTCCACGGTTTCCTCAACACCAACAATAGAATCCGGGTGGATTGGGAATTTTCCAGTGTTTATAATGGCAATTTCATAAGGTTCCCCAACTTCCTGGGCGATCTTGTCAATACTGAGTATGGATTCCTCTATAAACTGGTCCCTGCCCTCAAAGATGGTGAGGAAGGTCAGGAAGATTTCCTTCTTTGAAATCTTCCTTAATTCGTATGTTTTACTTGCTACAGAGGAAAATGCTTCTGACAACATAACTACATACATAAAAGAAAATTAAACTTGTTGTTCGATAAATCGAATTTCGCTTCACACTATTCGGATTCACTAGAGATTTTCTAATTCTGCGAAACTTCTCACAGGAGCAGTGAGGTCAGCTCCCTGACAGTCTCCATCTGGTCGATGTTCATTATTGCATTCCAGAGTTCAATTCTCCGTTTTCCTTCAAGGGATGAGGTATTATCCATGAATTTCTTCTTAAGCGACTCCAGGTCAGGATGCAATATCTCAAGCCAGTCAATTTTCTCTGATATGGTGGCATTGTCCATTGTGTGGAAAATTATCTTCGATAGCCATTTCTCCGGATAGAAATCATCACACTCGTCATCGAGGTATATGCGTATCTTTGAGATGTACTCCTTTATCTCCGGATCCTTTTTTGAATTTCCTGAAACGGCAAGTATATCGAGATTCTGGTTCTTTAATACCATTCCCAGCATCCTTTCCAGTTCACTGAACTTTTCCCCTTTCTTCCTGGACTCCTCAATCTTCTCAATAATATAGGAATTAACCCCGACCTCAAGTTCCTTGAGTCCTTCTCCGTATAGATCATTCTTCTTCATCAGTTTCATCAGCAAATGCACCGGACCCTGGAACAGCCTGTCTCCCGGATAGTACTTGAATGACGTCCCCATCATGTGCCAGTTCTTGCCCAAACCTGTGGTTATTTTGGACTGGTCAAAGTCCTCGCTGTAGTTTTTCACGAATGATGAATCGGGAAGGAGGAAATCATATACGGGAACATTCACCGATGCTGAAGACAGATAGCCAATGATCCCGCGGGTACTGGAAACTGCAGCCTCATAGGGAGACAGATCAACCTGCTGTATGTCCATGTCATTCCTGGTTCCA
Source organism: Thermoplasmata archaeon (assembly GCA_021806355.1). Classification (GTDB taxonomy): domain Archaea; phylum Thermoplasmatota; class Thermoplasmata; order Thermoplasmatales; family Thermoplasmataceae. Next base: position 198 of record JAJZXT010000106.1, on the reverse strand, counting down.
CCTGCAGAGAACGCAGTTATTGTAAGGGCTATGGCTGTCTTTTCAACCGATTTGCTGTCAGCTGCACAGATTGCAGCACATGCTCCCAATGGGCCTAATGTCAGGGTTGGACTGAAACCCCTTCTATAATGTGATGGCATAAGTGATTCGGAGATTCGTGCGGTGACCTCATATCCTGCTATAAGAGCGGTGAGGAAA
>JAJZXT010000009.1 GCA_021806355.1 Thermoplasmata archaeon | reverse complement strand
CTGTCTCTTTCATTGCTGGTACCCAAAGACCTTGCATGGAGAATCGACTTTGTTGCAGCGGCAATTGTTCCACTTATCCTGTTCTTCCTGAGAAGAGATATTCCTGAAAGTATAAGGTGGGCCGTGGCTACAGACAATCTGGACAAAGTGGATGGCATTAACAAGAAACTTAAAAAATACGGGCTTGAAGTAGACCTTAGTAAGTTGCCAGTTGGAAAGAAGAGAACTCTTAGAGGCAACCTGAGAGAATTCTTCAGCAAGAAAAATTCCAGGGCTGTTTTCTACATATTTTGGCTGGCAACGGGATATGCACTTACTGTAAACATCGCATCAGTATATGGAACTGCCATTTTCACGCAGCTTGGCGCAAGTGGACCAGTAGCGTTGGAAAGCACACTAATAACAGCGTTCTTTGGACTATTTGGGATCCTACTGATGCTGTTCATAGTAGATAAGGTCGGACGAAGAATCACTGGTACTCTCGGTTTCCTGCTGACTGTTGTTCCATCGGCCTTATTCCTTGTAACATATGTGACAGGAACAATTTCATTAGATATTGCCGTGATTGCAATCGGGTTGATCTTCTTTGTTAATGTTGGATTTGTGGGAACCCTTATGTATATACCTTCAGTTGAAATAACTGAAACCCACATAAGGGGTCTTGCAATTGGTTGGGACAAGTTATTCGCTTTTGGAATGGCGCTTCCTGCTTTGATCCTTTATGCGGCAATGGGCCTGAAATTTGCTTTCATATTTGTTATTGTCGCTTCCCTGATCTTCGGTGTGGGAACTTATTTCTTCACCATTGATTCTACAGGCAAGACCCTAGAAGAGGCAGTCAGTTCCACATCTATGGGAGAGTGAAATTAAAAATGAAGGGTATAGCTATTGAGGGAGACCGTAATGTATCCCTCAAAGATTTTCCGATTCCAGAAGTAGGATTGAACCAGGTTCTAATAAAGGTCAAATCTGCTACGATCTGCGGCAGTGATCTTCATTTCTACAGAGCCAGTGCCAGTGAGCTTGGCAAAAGAACTTCTTACATCTCTGGGCATGAAGGTTCGGGAGTCGTGGAAAGGGTCGGCGATAAAGTAAGGAATGTGGGGATTGGCGACAGGGTAGCAGTGTTTCACAGGTTTGGCTGCGGGTACTGTGGAAAATGCAGGACTGGATGGCCTCAATACTGTGAATCGGGAGAAACCAATACACTAGTTATGGGTCAGGCAACGAACCCTGTTATCTCCACCGGCACATTTGGTGAATACATGTTGGCTCCATCTGAAGTTTGCTTCAGAATTCCGGATTCAATTAATTTTGAATCGGGTTCAATCATCGGATGCAACGGGATAACTGCTTACAATATTATTCGAAAACTGGGGATAAGTTCCGGGCAGGTTGTTGCAGTATTTGGTCTTGGGCCTTTGGGACTGACCGCAGGAATTCTTCTAAAGAGGATGGGTGCGATTCCCATTGGAGTTGAGCTTTCTGAAGAGAGGAGGAAGTTAGCCAGGAAGTTTGAATTCTTCGATGCAGTCTCATCAATCGAAGAACTAAGATCCGTCCTAAAAACTATTTCCGACGGAAAGAGGGAAGTTGACTCCGCACTAGACTTCACGGGAAATAACACTGCGATCAACAATGCAGTGGAAATCGTGAAACCTCTTGGGAGCGTTGGTCTTGTTGGTATAGGTCCAGGACTCGAGGCTGCATCGCTTAGCCCAAAGAAGTTTCTCGAACGCGGCGTCACCATTACGGGCATTCTGGTCGGCAATGTTCTTAATATGTATGAATTAATTGAATTCGTGTCCACTTACAAAATAGATTTTAGTCGGATAGTGACGGATCGGTTCAGATTATCGGATGCCAAATCTGCATTTTCAAAGGCAGAAATGGGTTCCTTTGGGAAGGTTGCTTTGGAACCGTAAAGACGCTGCAACAACATAGTAGGCTGTCCATATAATTAATTGTGTAAGTTTAGACAGCCAGTACATTTCTTTTGGATGCCTTAAAAATGATTTTACAGTTTTGATGTATATCTACATGAACATGAAAGTCTTTCCAGATAAGTACTTCTACCCCAGCACTTATCACGATCGTAACATTTTTCTGCATGGTGTTGAACCATAACTCAACCCAGGTCAGCTATGACACATGCGAAGGCACAAATGAAATAAATATCCATGTACCATTAAACCTCGTCGCTGATCATGTCCAAGGTCTCTTTGAACTCCTGTTGTCGGCCTTTCCTTTATGATGTCGAGAATGGTGATCCGAGTCAACACTTATTTATACTGGATTCCTGAGACCCATGTCTGTTCCAATGCCTTTTCCTGTCTTTTCCATAACGGTGGAGGGTTTTACTGGCATCACAGAGAAGGATGCAACTGGAAAATGGAGTGCATCCTGAGTGATGGTTATTGTCCCGATCTCACCGCATATGCTGGGGTGTTGAAACATTCTCAGTTCTCCTATATTGGAGAGTTTCAGGTGTCCGTTCTCCATGATATGGAAGGCGGACTGGGAATACGTTATTGATCGGTACCACTGTTTTGGCCAGAATCTCATGATTAAGGCTTTCCGCTTCTTTCCGATCTTATTTCCTTCACTCTCCTGAAGAAATTCCCATATGTATGATCAACTCTTAGTGCAACATCCAGCAGAATCTGAGAATGAGTCTGGTTCTGCTGATACTTATATCCGGTATTCTTCCCCATTTTATATGCAAGAATCCTATGTTCGAGGAATGAGTTATGCAGGTTTCTGCAGAACTCCAGCTGCAGATTGAGTCTTGCTCCTTGCTCAGCAGATAGGTATAGTCTGTACCCGTATGACTCGAACGCGAAAAATGAGAAAATACGTGGATACCTCTGCTAGGCTGAATAATTTCGCTTTCACCCTCTCCTTTCAGAAGGGGATTTCACGCTCAATTTTATTAAATTGACATCTAATCATGATGCATGTGCAATGATCTTCTGAATTAAGCTAAAAATTGAAAGGGGAGGGTGCCTATTTCTCTTTATTATGGAATACAAGTGGTGCGAATGGACCAGGTTCAGGCAGAGGTTCCTTTGGAGCTAGCGAAATTCCATGACCATTCAGAACAATATTTTCATTATCCATAGCAACGCTGTGGTCAAAGTATTCATCCGGGATTCCAGTAGGAGGTGTCTCTATCCAAGCGTCTATGCATGTGCCAACGGCCACGCAAGCGGATGCTATTGTAGAAACCCACCCATTATGTGGCCTGCTGTGAAAAGCAATTCCAGCATTATATGCCTTAAACAGTGGCACTATGTCAAGCAGCGCAGTAATTCCACCGATCTTGGCAACATCAGGCTGGTAATATGACAGTGATTCCTTTTGCAGCATTGAAAGAAACTGGTTCATGCTGAATTCATTCTCTCCTCCCGCAATGGGTACAATTTTGTTGAGTTTTGCAAGGCCATCATAATCGTCATGTGGCCAGAGGGGTTCCTCTATCCAGTATGGCTCAAACTTTGCCATCTTTTCCACAAATTCCTTCGCC
>JAJZXT010000095.1 GCA_021806355.1 Thermoplasmata archaeon | reverse complement strand
AACCCGGATTTAATTAACGGAGACTCCTGCTGCTTCACCTCCGTTTCTATCTTTCATATTGTTTTCCCTCCTAATTCTTTTTGCCATCTCGATCTTCGCCTCTCTTACAGCTATCCTGACATCAGGTTCTCCCCTGTAGTATTCCCTTGGTGGTAAATAGTTGAGGGAGGAATGCCTTCTTTCATTGTTATACCATTGCACTATGCGATCTATTGATCTCTCTGCACCCTGGAAATCTGAAACAATGTCTGTTTCAAGTTCTTCCCTCATTTGTTTGCAGAGTCCTTTGCATACGTGCTGGGAATTATATCCGGCCTTTATTTATCTAAGCTTCTAATCGACATTGTCATTTCATATTTCAGAGGAGTGAGCGTTGAGATATTTCTAAGGCTTGTTTACTTCAACTTGTTGAGCTTTGTCATAACCTTCGTTGCTTCTTTTGCTCTTCTTCTCGTAGCTTCCTATATAGAAGCTTATGTCACCTCTTATATCTTGAACCATTTTTACTTTATACACTAATAATCGCGCCAAATATACGCTCGCTGGCTTAGTTAAATAATTGACACAGGCAATCTAATCTGCAGCACTTTACCAAGAGAATCTGAACAAAGTTAAACAGCAACTTTGTCCATTTTACTTATTACTTAATATGCACGTGTAAAGATATTTCGACCAAAATTCCAACAATACCACGTTTATCGCCATTCAGAACTATACATCTTTTTTTCAATTTCCACTCATTGGAATGCGAATGCTCTAGCAATTTCATAGAATCTTTGATACTATGATATATTGAAGAAAAGCAAAACGCGGGGTTCAATATTGAAATTTGAGTTGAATTCTGATAGGGAAACCGGATGAGAAAATCCCCCAGCAGATCATCACGATCAAAATGGATTCAAAGCCAATTCCAGGCCTCATCATCCAGCACTGAATAATACTCAAATAATGGATGTGAACCATGATCCTCCGAGAACATAGACATCATTATTGATATGTATTCATCTGCCTCCGCGGCTGGAACAAAGGTTGTATCCATCAGCCTGCCATCCTCAATTGTGAGGAAGAATGCGATTCTCGGTATTCTCGCTTCGTTTCCCCTTTTCCTTCCTTCTACCAGGGATTTCTCAAAAACATAGGTTTCATAGATATTATCGGTTCTTGAAATCGTGCGTACGCCTTCGTGGTCAAGGAGGGTTTCGGTGTATAGAAGGACTTTGATTCCCTCATCGGAGAGAGCCCTGCTTTCAATCTCTGCCACGGCATCCGGGTGCTTGTCAGCCATGTATTTTATGAGTTCATTATCCTCAGGCAAAGTCAACGAATACCTGACCACAGAGATTGGCTCCTGCAAGTTCATCTCCTGCATTCTGTCCCTGATGGATCTGGCCCCGGTGAATCTGGCAATTCTGAAATTTGGGGCTTTGCCTATGACTTTTGCAAGAATATCATTGATCTCATGCAGCATGGATGAGTGAAATCTAAAGTCTATGAAGAGTTCATCCTTAAAGATATAGGTATTATTTAGGGCAACCGATGGTGCCTCAAGGACTTCCGATATTATCTTCATACCCTCAATATTGTTTATCCTTTCAGATATTGAATAGTAGCTTCTTTTCTCAACCAGATCCTTCCTTGACAAGATGGGGGAAAGGGCAATATTTGTTTTCTCGGTCTTCTGGAAATACATCTGCAGGTAAGTTTTATCTTCCTCCATGAATACATATGCCGGTACAACCTCATCCATTCTGGATAGTAACCCAAAAATTCCGCTGTGCTGCTTTATTGCTATGGTACATCTCCTATTCAGTTTTGTGTGTATTTCACTTATTTTCATTTATCAGGCACCCCACGCATTCAGGTTGTTTTGATTCGTCAATAGGACCATCCGCACCCTCAAGCGAATTTTGTTGTATGGTCTCTTCATATTCTTCAGGTATTTTGGTGTCATCTTTATCATTCTTCATGTGTTAAGCGCTTACCGCAGGAAATTCGTTGATTTCTTTTATTGTATTCCTCCGGCTCAACCTGCTTATCTGCAGGGATGTTAACCAGCCTGAACCTTTGGCCGTTTTCTTTCGTTGTCTCCGTTCTCCTGAGAGGCAGGTCAGGATTTACTGTTTCCTCTTTCTCATTGGGAATTTTATGAAATATCCATCTTTTTTTTGGAAGGGGGATTACCGAATTACTGATGAATTATGGCGGGCTGCATGTTGCATTGAAGTGCGCCTTTAACGGTTTATTTGTATACCAACCACTTTCCGTTAACTTTCTATTCGGTTTAGAAAGCCTGTCTTTCCCTCTCGAATCTGAATATTCGTTATTCGATAAAATATATATGTTTAGGTCAAGAAAATTTTGGCATTTGTCAATCATAAGCATGTTTACGTTTAGATGTTAAATAAACCTTTTCGTTATTTTTCATGATAATATCATAAAATCATATGATTTTTATCAGTATCCAGAAAGAGTCTAATCAATTACCTTCTCGAAAGGCTAAAACCCATCAGAAAGCAATCATAATTTTTGTGAAATCTTTCATTCACAGGAATTCCGCAATAATAATGGTACGTGTTCATTATGCAATTTTTCAAGAGCTATCAAGCGGTTCTTTTGCTGAGAATTCCAGGATACCATCGCCTCTGTCAACAAAAATGATATCGGGAAGACTGGTACGCAGACTCATTGATAAATACTTGAAATGATTTTCATCTATTAAATCTGCCATTTGATGAATTGTTTCTGTGGTGAATCTTATTGATTCAAGAATGGGTGCAACTGAGTTTATACTCTCATGCAGCCTACCGTATGCTGTTTTTAAGTCGGTGTAACTATCTTCCAAGTACCCTTTTGCTCTTAGTTCCTTTATATGCCTATAGGCAGTTTTGCGGCTCATTTTCTTAGGCATGCTCTCATCTTCACCGTCGACGAGTTTCACAATATCTATAATACGAAATATGATGCTTAGTAAACCAAATTCCCTTTCCCTTTTTGTTTTCATTGCCTCAATTATTGCATTGCAATACCAGCAATCGTGTACGTATTTTAATTCACTATTCATCATATACATTACACTTGAGGTCTATTTAACATTTATAGCGTGTATAATATTGGCAATTATACCGGACACAATTAGAGTTGGTCCATTATTTCATAAGGCGCTAAATTTTGCCGCGTTGACACCTGCTGAACCGAATCCCTATCGTGGATATGAGGATGGTTCTACGCTGAACATCTTTGTTAAAGAAATAGCTGATACTATTGCTTCCACCCCGAAATCATGATATTTTGGTTATTGAGGTATCTGAACCGGTTAGTGCATAGTTATCGAATCCAGAAGTTTGTGAGCGATTAACAGCAAATTATAAAGATCCAGATTCTCAGGTGGACGAAGAGTAACTTTTTCCATAACTTGAAGAGTTGAATCCATCTGGTACTTTCGATTGAGAAAAACGATTTATCACGGTGAGCGAGAAAACCCACTTCTTTAGGAGTGGGATGAGAGCGAACACAACATGTAATAACCACGATACAATTACATAAATAGCATGTATAAGTCCTACAGATTCAGGAT
>JAJZXT010000205.1 GCA_021806355.1 Thermoplasmata archaeon | reverse complement strand
TTATATGAGTTGGCAAGAAGCCGAAGTTAGAGAACTGAAAGTTGGAAGATATATGCTTGTTGATGACTCTCCATGCAAAATAATGGATATTACAACATCCAAACCAGGAAAGCACGGAGAGGCAAAGGCTAGAATTGTAGCCATAGGCATATTCGACAATCAGAAAAGAAGTGTTGTTTTTCCAGTTAAGCATAAAGTGAAAGTACCAATGATTGAGAAGAAGAATGCTCAGGTTCTCAGTGTGGCGAATAAGGAAGCACAGCTTATGGACAGTGAAACATACGAGACGTTTTTAATATCATTATCCGACGATGAGTTGGACAAAGTGAAAGCCGGGACAGAGGTATCATATTGGGAAGCGATGGGCGTCAGAAAAATCATGCTGGGGAACTGAGTTCATATCTTTCATTAAGAAAAATTGCTGATGCACATTTTTCCTACGAAGATTCAAGGTATGTCATATTTGGCGTTCCTTTCGATCAAACATCTTCTTTTAGAAAGGGATCAAGTTTGGCTCCTGATGCCGTAAGAGTCGCGTATGATAACCTGGAGTCTTATGATTCTTTTTATGATATAGATTTTGGGGAGGTTCCTATCTGCGATCTTGGCAACTTGTATGTGAATGAGGATCCAGGAGAAGTTGTTGATTCGGTTAAAAGGGTTACGGAAATCATCAGAAGCGATAACAAAGTTCCAATTATGATTGGAGGAGAGCACTCCATAACAGGCGGCGCAATTCGCTCCTTTAAGGATTGTTCCATGATAATAATAGATGCCCACTCCGACTTCAGAAACGAATATATGGGAAGCAAATTCAATCACGCATGTATCACTCACAGGGCTCTTGAAGAGCTCGGGGAAGGGAAGATATTCTCATTTGGAACCAGATCTATTTCAAGGGAGGAATACGAGGACAAGGATTTCGGCAAAGTCAAGTTCATTCGTGCTGAATCTATTCTCACCGTGGGAATAGAGAAATCACTGGAAGAAGCCAAATTACCTAAGGATTCAAAATATTATTTTTCCATTGACATGGATGGAATAGACCCGGCATATGCACCAGCAGTCGGGACTCCTGAACCATATGGGATAAAGGATAGTGATGTCAGGACACTTGTAAGAAAATTCTCGAAGAAAACAATAGGATTCGACATCCTTGAGTTTTCACCGCTGTTTGATAATGGGAACACAGCGGTACTTGCCGCAAAATTAATTCAAGATTTTATTGGAAGTAGGGAAAAGAAAAATTAGAGCCCTATTTTTGCTGATATATCCTTACCCTTTGTTATCTCTATCCTGCATGGAGTGGGTAACTTTATCGACGCCTTGTGCAATGCATCCTTCATCTTCTTTGCTCCATCTGCCGTTGTTCTCCCGACCATTACAATATCATTGGAATATACTCTAGCTGCAGTGCCTACCGGTTTTCCAAATGCTGCACGCATTCCACTTGAAATTCTATCGGCACCAGCCCCCGTAGCCATTTTATGTTCTCTTATAACGTGGTGAGGATATGGCCTTATTTGAAGATAAAAATTCTCGCTTCCAACCTGCTCTGAAAGCTTCCTGTTAATTGATATCCTTGCTGCTTCCAAAGCAGTATGCCTTATCTGGCATGATTCTTCGGCAATCAGCCTCATTTCTATCTCAAAATCCTTTTTCTGATTACCCTGAGTGAAGGTTGTTATCTTTGAATACGGAACGCCTCCCATGAACTCTCTGCGAGTGTATGAAGGGCCTTTTATTTTTGTGTACATTCTTGCTGGTTTCGTTACCATTTAAACCTTATGGGAAATGATTCTCAATATAAAAACTCAACTATTTATCGATTTTTCTTTCAAATTCCTCAGCTTAACCAGTGTTTTCTTGGTGTCATGCATCCGATAAGCCAGTTTAATTGTCTTGCATAATCATTAGGAGAATATATTAGAATAATTGCAATAATTGCACTAATGCCAAAAAAGGTAATCGACGTTTCGCATGTTACATTAAAGGGAAATTCTATGAGAGTTACCATACCGAAGAAGGTTTCGAAAGAATTGGGATTAAGTGGAGACGATATTATTGTATTCTACGACGACAATGGAATAAAGATCAAAAAAATGGAGAATGAATTGGAATAAACCTCCATTCAAATTTCTTAAGGCTTATTATTTTGGGTGAGCGATAACATTTCCTTGACATTTTTGAAATATTTTTTCTTCTAAAATCAGCACTCGAAACTTTACCACAATTTATTCTTTATAAGTAGTGGGGGTTGATACGGCTTCGCAAAATCTCTGTGGAGATAATATATCTTAAAATTCCTTTGAACCTCAATCAACAAGAAGCGGTTGTAAATAAGTATATTATTGAATTTTAATTCATCCATAGAAGAGAATGAGGGAAATCAAATGGAATCTGGAAAATCCATTCTTTATTGTCTCTTCAAGTCTAATATTCTCCTCTTCCTGGATGATTTTGAGTTTCACTTTTCCTATTATTGGGAATTCTTATAATTTCGGATACCTATTTACCGGTTTGCTTGGGGCATTAACAAGCATTCCATTCATTGTGATAGGGTACATTTACCGGAATTCAAACAGAAAAATGATAAATTTTGGGTTAAAGGCTCCATTTTTGGTTTTGGCTGTGCTCAGTTTCATTCTCTCCATAAATCAAGATATATATTTTCTCATGCCCGTTGTAGTTATAGGGGGCATTATTCAGTCATTCTTCTGGATCTCATCTGAAATTGAAATTAATCTCTTGGGGAAAAAGGGTCATGCAGAGCTGTACTCAGCAGCCTGGGGAATACCTGCAGGGGTATTACCCGCGGTGATTGGAACTATATTGCAGGTAACGGGATATGCAACCATATTTATCTTTATAGGATGCCTATTTCTTATCGGTTTTTTCATACAACCGATAGAGCGCTACGAACGACCCGTCAAAAATACGAAAGGGATTCAAATTTTGAATATCATTCCAATGCTCTTCGTTGGGATTATGGCTGGTTTTACATTTTTTGTTCTGATTCCTTTGCTTCTCAACAACAGCGTACCCCTCTATAGGATAGGAATAATTATTTCGTTATGGGGAATCTCTTTTGCAGCCGGATCTTTGTTCTTAAACTTCTTTCATATGGTTGATATGAGAAAGTGGGGGATCATTACATGCTTATTTGTCTCTCTGCCCGTAATCTGGTTCATAAATTTCAACATTTATTCCGTAATATTTGTTCTCATTATAGGTGGATTAGGGGTTTCTATTGGATTTTCTAAAATACTCTCATACATCTCCATGACGTCATCTCCTAGAAATGGTGTTTTCTATTATGAATCGCTATTTGCTGCGGGTTTCATTACCGGTTCTTTGGCGGGAAGTTCACTTTATTTATACTTCTCTTTAACAGGAATCTTGATTTTATTCTCGATGCCAGTCTTTTTTTCACTATTTCTTCTCCTGCAAAACTCATCTTCTTTTTCAACCTCCTGAACGATAAGGCATTAGTTCTCCGATAATCATAATTTTTCAGTGAGAGCGCTTATATCATTTTGATTGCAAACAGCGCTTTTCATTGTTGAATTTCAAAACCGCATTTCTGGCACTTATATTCAGCAGGGTTCGATCTGCTTATTAAAAAGGAGGAACCACCACAAACCGGGCATTTTCCTCGTATCCAGCTTTCCTGCTCTACTTTTTCTTTAGGCTCCTCTTTAATTACGATGCTTTTTTCCATGTTTTTATCTTTGGCACTCTTCGGAATGATAGAAAGGATATAAATGAGCCCCATTAGAATTAAAATCATAATAAAAAATATGTATGGAATCTCAAATAAGCCATAAAATGAATATGCAATAATATTTGATTCCAGAGGCATCAGTGATGCAAATGTTCCAATGATTGGTCCCTTCAAAAAGACCACAAAAGAGATCAAAAAGAATAGAGGATAATATTGAATTCCCAAGGTAATGTTGGATGACCACAATATGTCAGAAAAAATAGAAAATGGAATGGATAATATCACTGCACTTTTCAAGTTATAAACTGAAGATAAAGAGGTTTTGGTTTTTCTATCTTTAATAGCATTTAAAATGAAGAATGCCAAGCATGGAGGTATTATGGAAATAGCGCCTAAGTAAAGAGTCCACACCGAATAATATATGCTAAAATCAAGGTTTGTAAAGCCTTTCAGGGATTGAGACGAAGAAGGGCTGATATAAAAGGAGGCGCTGAAAATGAGGAATTCAATAAAGAATACGACGGCAGAAACTCGAAAACTATCCCTTGAAAAGTTAACATTAACCTCTTTCCTTTCAATTGCAAGAAATGCCATTGACAAAAGTATAGCAGGTAAAATAATTATGGCAATTATCAAGGGAACATTTCTTAAAAGGTAGAATGGCAGGTTTGCATTTAGTAATCCATAATGAATGCCCCTTCCATTTACCAGGAAATCTATCAGGAAAAAAATACTGGAAGCTATAATAGAGGCAAGACTCGCTAAAAACAAATATCTCGCCAGCTTTTCCTCAATATCAGTCGTTTCCAACGCTTCTCTATATTTACAATCTATTTATACCTGATAGCATTTCAATATCGTGTTAAAAGTCAATCCCAAAGAGCTTGGTAGACTGAGAAAATTTCGCAATGCATTGCTAAAAAGAATGCGTGATCCTTTCTACCTTGCATCTATTATTTTGATTGTTATTGGGGTTGTTATTCTAAATTATTCCTACCTTGAACCGAAACCTTTCAACGATTATGTTGAGGATAATGTATATCATGTCAATATCAACAATTCATCAGTATTTTATGCCTCTGGTTTTGCGGTTGGCGGTCAGTTCCATTCCAACATATCATTTATAAACCCAAATGGCACTGATTTTTCTTATAGATTGTATTATCTCACTGGTTACCGAAATTCTTATGGAATATTTGTACCCGTAAATCAAACCGTCCTTAATGGCAAAGTTAACACAACATATTATACATCTATGATTCACACTTACGGTGCCCCGCTCGTCTTAAGCCTGGTAATAAATACATCGGCTAAGAATCTAAGCATAACTGTTATAGAACGGGAGTGGTACGTTACAAGGCATTCCAGTATCTTATTATTCGATGAGATTGGCACGCCTTTAGTAATTGGCGGGGTAATTTTGGCGATTGGGAGACTATCATACAATACCTCCACTAAAATAAAGGAGCGGAAATTTGCAAAAGAAAATTCAGGAAGCAACAAACAAATTAAAAATTAAATACTTATATTAAAGAAGAGCATGAGGGTCTTACACTCTGGAATATTATACAATATTTTACAGAGAAAGCACGGTGATGAGATTGAAAATTCCTAAGCAAGTCAAAATGTACTGTAAATTCTGCCATGAGCATACCGATCATGAAGTAGAAAGAGTGAGGAAGAAAAAAGCCAGCGAATTAAAGCATGGACAGAGGTTATTCAGGAGAGTTACTTCAGGATATGGAGGTTTTCCGAGACCGAAGCCAGAAGGAAGAGAAAAACCAACCAAGAGGGTTAGCATAAGATTTAGGTGCGTAAAATGCAAGAGAGCACTCACAAGACCAACCCAAAGGGCCAAGAAATTTGAAATAATAGAGGTGCACCAATGAGTGACAAGAAGAGTACAAAGTTAAAAGGCGTTGGGAACAGATTCATAAGACTCAAATGCTCGGAGTGCAACAATGAGCAGGTGACATACAGCAAAGGTTCATCGAAAGTCATTTGCAATATCTGCGGATCAGAATTGGCTAGGCCAACAGGCGGACTTATAAGTATTTCTGGCGAGAAAATCAAAGAGTATTAAAATGGTAAAAAACCTTCCCGAAGCTGGAGACGTAGTTGTAGTTACCATCAAGAATGTAAAGAAATTTGGTGCGGATGTAAGTTTGGATGAATATCCCGGAACGGTTGGGTTCATACATATTGCAGAAGTAGCAACTGGATGGGTAAAATACATAAAGGACTATCTAAGGGAAGGTCAAAAAACGGTTTGTAAAGTACTATCAGTGGATCCTACCAGGGGAAATGTTGAACTTTCACTTAAGAGAGTTAATGATCATCAGAAAAGAGCTAAAATTTCTGAATGGAAAGATGAACAGAAGGCAAAAAAATTAATGGAACTTCTATCAAAGCAATTGAAGAAAACTTACGAGGAATGCATGGCTGAGTTCGGAAATAACCTTGAGGAGGAATACGGCTCTATTTATGCAGCATTTGAAGATGCCGCCTCTGGGGAAGATTTCATGCCAGATGTCAAGGCAAAGTGGAAAACGGCATTTGTAAAAATTTCTAAAGAAAATGTAACACCACCGTTCGTAAAGATTGGTGGATACATTGAAGCATATTCGTTACAGCCAAATGGGGTAGAACTCATAAAGGATACTTTTGAAGAAATAAAGGATGAGGAAGGTGTCACGGTACAGTATGCAGGAGCACCTAGGTACCGCATTGTGCTCAGGGAAAAGGAATATAAAATTGCCGAGGAGAAACTGAAGAAACTTGTTCAGAAGTTGACAGATAGAGGCAAGAAAGAGAATGTAGTTGTGGAATTCTCAAGAAGTAACTAATCATGAAAAATCTTATAAGGAAGTGTGTAGACTGCGGAAAATACACCATGGAGGTAACATGCAGAAAGTGTGGGGGCATAACACATTCCACGGATCCTTTAAAGTATTCACCATCTGATAAATTTCAAAAATTCAGGTTAAAAGAGAAGGAGGCAGAAAATTATGGAGAAAATCGTAGTAAATGAAATTAAAATTCCGGTAACGGAAAATCCAATACTTATCGGCGGACTGCCGGGAATAGGCAATGTTGGAAAGATTGCCGCAGACTATCTTATTGATAAATTATCCATGGAAAAAATTTGTGATATATTCTCACAATATTTACCACCACAAATTTTCATTGATGATGAAGGTGTGACCCATTTATCAAGGAACAGTCTTTATTATGCCAAGATAGCGGGAAATAAGGAGATCATAATTGTCACAGGCGATTTCCAGGGAACCACACAGGAAGGACAATATGAATTATCCTACAAGATACTTGAAATAGCAAAAAAACTGAACGTGAACCTCGTTTATACAATGGGTGGATACAGCACAGGAAGAATTGTTGAAAAGCCAAGAGTTCTTGGAGCTGTAACTGACAAAAAACTCAAGTCAAAAATGATCAAGAGTGGCGTAGTTTTTCCCAAGGGAGAACCGGGCGGTGGAATAGTTGGCTCTGCAGGGATCATACTCGGCTTGAGCCAGGAAATATTTGGCATGGAAGGCGGATGCCTCATGGGTGAAACCTCCGGGTATTTTGCTGATCCGAAGGGGGCAAAAGAATTAGTCAAAGTCCTAACAAAACTCCTCGGAATAAAAGTTGATGTCAAAGATCTGGAAGCAAGAAGCAAGCAGATAGAACAGATAACGGAAAAGATGCAGGAAGAAGCTATTAGCAAAGGTCAGAGGAAAGAAGATCTGGGATATTTTGGATGAGCCAGATATTTAGTTCAATTCCATCAAAAAAATTTAAAATTTGGATTCCTCAATTTCCATCATCGCTGTCTGATTCATCGTCCTCAAATATATTTTCATAAAGGATCGCTGCTAATTCCTCAAAGTAGATGTTTCCATTAACATCACTGGACAATTTGCTAAGAATAGGACTCAGTTCAGAATCGGGTATATCTAATTCCATTCCAGCATATAGTTTGGATAATATTGCGAGGCTCTCAGGAAACTTTGCTTCCTCTAAAAATTCATTAAACTTTTTGCTGTCCTCTGTCTCTGCGAGAATATCTATGAGCATGAATGAAAGAATGGGATTCTCCCTATTCTTGCGGTATTCGTCAAACGCGAAATCCATTGCTTCATCACCTCTGCCGAAATCAATCAAGATGCTTCCCTTTATTAGCTTCAATTTATCATTTTCTTTATCAAGGGCAAGTGCTTTATCAACAAATTCCATAGCCTCATCAGGTTTGCGCAATAAAATTTCTATTTCTGCAGCCCTTTCGAGATACTCGGGAACAGGGGCACTTTTCATGTATTCTATGGCTTTCAGGATTGATTTCTCAGCTTCTGCCACGTTTTCAAGATTCATGTAGGATTCCGCCTCGATAAAATATATGCCGGGCATTTTAGGCTCTTTTTCCTTCAATTTTCTGAGTTCAGATAAGGCTTCTTTCTCCCGGTCCAAGGCATTCAGCAGGGAAGCTTTCATAATCTTTAAATCACCATTTTCAGGGTCTACCTTGATAGCCCTGATAATTGCTTTCAAAGCAGAATTATTATCGCCCTTAATTTCATATGCAGAAGCTAGTTTTATAAAGTAATCTGGCTCTTCCTCATATTCATCAGCAGCCTTCTGGAGCGTCTTTATTGCATCTTCAATGAGGTTTAGTTCAAGCATTGCTGAACCAGCAAGAAATCTATAGAAATGAAAATCATCGATTCTAAGAGCTATGTTTGCTTCGTTCAAAGCTTCCTTCGAATTATTTCCCATTTCAAGCAAAACCATGGACTTCAAGGCGTGAGCATCAGAGTCATTACCATTCTTAGAAAGATGTTTATTAATATCTTCCAGGGCCTTCTCATAATTTTCATCTTCGATATGCTTCAAAATATCCTTCTGGAATTTTTCGTCCATTATGGGTCAGGGTTTTAAATGATATAACGATTTATGATCATCTTTACTAAGAGCGGTCTTCAGCATTCCGGAGAAGTCGAGCTGCTGATTGGGTAACTTTAAAAACTTGCTTTATAGGGGGTTCTCTAACAAACAAATTAAACATGCTTTGAATCCATTCATTTTTCTACAAGGAATGGCACAGATAAAGGCGCATTACAAATATCGATGGTTGGGACCGGGCAGAAAATACGCGCAAACGATCAATGTTCAAGGAAACAGGGAGTTCTTCAGATAATTTTGAGTTCGATCCTGCAAAAGGAGGGAATAGATGTTGCAGATGCCAAAATCTTCCAAATAGAATGGCAGAGATGATTATTAATAAGAAAATTGAATAAGGTCAAGAAATGAATACTTTGTTTCTGGTTCTAATACTGATAATAGTATGGATTCTACTTCTCAATTTCCTTTCCCCGTACATAAATAAGACCAAGCATTTTCAGGTTTATGTAGGTGCTTTCCTGCTATGGAAATCAACGAAGAACCGAGGCATAATGGATAAAGTTAAGGGAAACAATCAGAGAATGATTTTCTCGAAAGCATCTGTTGTAATTGTATTTCTATTCTTCTTTCTGGCAATGGCAGTTATAATCTATGGGGCCTTTATCGGTTTGACAGTTAAGACCACGAGAAGTGTGGCACCTGCTGAATTGCTGGGTCTCCCTGGAATAAACCCAATTATTCCTATAGGATTTGGATTGATAGCCTTTGCAGTCTCTATCATGATACACGAACTATTCCACGGTATAACTGCCAGAAAGCACGGAATCAAGGTTACATCCGTTGGCGTTATGTTCTTTATCATTCCGCTGGGTGCCTTCGTTGAACCCGATGAATCTGAAATTAACAAAGCGGATCCTGTCATTAAGCGAAGGATAATAGCTGCTGGTCCTGCGATTAACGTCGTAATTGCCCTTTTAGCTTTTTTCATCCTTGTTGGAGCTATGGCTCCGGCGTTGCATCAAAAAGAAGCTGGAGCATATGTATATTCTGTTGTACCAAACAGCATTTATTCAGAGAAGGGGATTGCTGGGCTGGAATTGATTTCTATGGGGAGTTATTCAGGAAATTCAGTTATAAATCTTCCATATAACTCAACTCTCGTCCCCGGCACTCTTGTGAATGCTACTTTTTTTGATGGTTCGTCCACAATAAGCAAGATTATACCGGCTGGCGTCACAATTTATGGGACAATAGCAGGTTATCCGGCTGCGAACAGCAATTTAACATCCGGCTCAATAATAACGTCAGTAGATAATAAAACAGTTTACAACCTAAATTCATTATCGGGCATTTTCGACAATATAACACCAGGAAAGAGTGTTTACATTTCCACAGTTCTATTCAACGCAAATGGCTCCACAACATATATGAATACTTCCGTAGGGACAGTTTCAGAATATAGTTACTATGAAGCAACCGACCCGGCTGCAGTCACGAGCAGTATGAAGAACGTTGCATTTGTTGGGGTAGAGTTAATTTATTCCGGAATGGGTCTAGGCAGCCTGAGTGGGCTCAAACAGGTAATAAGTGGAAGTTTGACGTATCAGGTACCATGGTATGGATTTCTCGAAACACTTTCACTGCCATTTTCAGGATTGAGTCCGGTTCCAGCACCGTTGGCTCATCTCTATTCAACACCATTCTCAGCAACTGTATTTTTTGCATTATTCAACATGTTATACTGGCTGTTCTGGGTAAACATTCTTCTTGCAATAACAAACGCATTGCCGTTGGCCATAACAGATGGCCACCAATTCTTCCGGGAATCATTAACGATATTGTCAAGAAGGGATAGATTTGCATTTTTAAGGAATAAGAAGACATTCAGTGCAATCGTAATTGGGATGAACCTAATTGTCATATCACTTCTTGTAATAGAGTTTCTATCTATAACCATAAAATAGAATGCGCGGACTTAAAATTTAGATATTTATTAATGAAAATTTGAATTCTTATACATTCACATAAATTTTGTAAGGATGCTATGTATCAGATACTAAGATTTCTAAGAAAAGAAATGCTTTAAATATCTCCACAGATTACATTTATGTGAAAATTAGACAAATTTTTATCATCGTGAGTTTGTTTGTATTGATTTTAATGATAGCACCCAATTTTCAGATAAGCCCAAGTGCACTTAACGCATCGGAGAAACATAGCAAGTCAGCGTGGACCCAGAATTCTCCCGCGTCGAACTATGTTTCTAATAACCTTCTAAGCAATAATGTGATGGAAGATGCATATGTTGCGAATGGAAATAGCACTATTTCCGTAGTGAACACACAGGCTACATCGGAACTCCAATATGTTCATCTGGCTCAAAATGCGCAAACATCTACAGTTGTCGTAACGCCCAACGGTTCGCTTTTGCTGGTAGGGACGGCCAATAATTATGGGGTGGCAATTTTCAACACTTCTACGTTGACGCAATGCGCCACTATAGCAACGCCATCAACCCGGGACGAATCAAATATTAGTATCTCCCCAAACGGGATTTATGCATATGTCTCTGGGGCTAATACCTATAACATTACCGTCATAAACCTGAGAACCTTTTCAGTTAGCAAGGTGCTGAATGTCTCTTTCGATCCGGGAAAGGTAGTCTTTACACCTAATGGCACAATGGGATTTGCATTCAGCAAACAAGCTTTTGGTGGAGGTACATCTAACACGTTTTCTACGATAAACACCACCATCAATATGGTAGCAAATCACACCGACGCCTGGTTAAACAATCCAAATGCAGCGGCAGTCTCTCCTAACGGATCATATATTGTTATCGGCAACACTGGGAATGACACTTCTACTGTGATGAAGATTAACGGCTTTGTGAATTACTATCAAATACCGTTATCAGTATCACCAGTAAGCGTTGCCTATAATATCAAGGGCACACAGATTTACTTCGCTGGGAAAGCAACATCTGGAGGTCCAGGACAATACATGGGGGCATGGGCTGAATTGTACGATGGAACCGATTTTCTGTATCTATATTCTATCAACTTAACAAGAGTTAATGCATCTAGCGTGTCAGGAATGGCAGTTCTCCCTTCATCAAATCTTCTGTTAGTCTCCGTAAAAAATCCCAATAGTATTGCAGTGGTGACCATTTTCAGCAATGGCGATGGTCTATCAGAAACAGGTAACCTTACTCAATTTCAATCTCCCGGCCAAATTGCATTCTTCCCCTCATCTTACTATGGAACATTTATGATATCTGAAAAGGGATTGCCTGCTGGAAAAACATGGGGAATTGACATTGGCGGGACAACTTTCAGCAGTAGAGGAACGACACTTAACGCAACTTGTTATTATGGTTCCCTTTCATACTCGCTTTTTTCACCCAACTATTATCTATTTCATAATTCCACAGGAACAATTGTTCTTGCCTATTCAGCTTCATTCGTATACAAGGCATATTTTTCATTGAACTTTAACCAGAGCAGGAATTATGCGTTATTCTCCAATAACGCTACCGGTACTGGAGCAGCAGTATTGAGCACCATAAATAATACATACCTCGCATCTCTCTCTTCAGGAACCAACATAAAATCTGTCGCAATCAATCCGAATGGAACACTATTCATGGCAGTGAATCAAAGTAAATGTTGTTCTGTGCCAATCGTGACTGTGACAGACATGAAAACTTTTACACAGGTTGCAAAGATACCGCTTCCAGCAGAGAAGGGTTGCGTCAACCACATATCGGTCAACCCAGACGGACTTTACGCCTATGTTGGAAGTTGCAGTTATAATCTCTCGGTTATCTCTCTCCAGACATTCAGCGTAACAAAAGTTCTGAACGTCAGCTTTGATTCATCTTGTGTTGCATTCCTGCCTAACGGAACTGAGGGTTTTTCACTTTCCGCTGAAAATTATGGATGCGTTGGGACACCAAGAAATTTCACAGTGATCAACACTGTCACAAATAGTGTTATAGAAAACATTACCAACAGCAACCTTTCCTATTCCTATGGTGCCGCAGTTTCACCAAACGGTTCACTTCTTGCGATTCCTTCATGTCAAAATTTAACTATTTTTAATACCAAGACCCTCAAAGAGGTAAAGAATTTCTATAATAAAACACAATATTTTTGTTTTGGATCTGACAAATTCAACCAGAACGGGTCAATTTTGTATGTAACGGCAAACTTGTTTCCTTCTTTTCCATCACACGTTATTGTCTATGAAATTTATACAAATAATTATTCTGTTCGGGTACTCACCAACACTACCGGGATAAAATCTAGTTATTTTGCATTTACCGGGAACGGAAAATATATGTATTTGCCAGGTAGTAATTCTGGTAGTATCAATAATGTACAGGAATTAAGCTCTGTTAACGGAAGTGTAATGGCAACCGCTCATGTTGAAATTGGATGTCAAAATACAGTCATAATACCTGCCTCCGCATATTTTGGTTCCGTAAATTTTAAGGAGACAGGCCTACCTGCAAATGTACCATGGTCGCTGGAACTAAATGGCCTAAAATACCAGTCTACCGGGTCAGAGATAACAGCTTATTCCTATACCGGAGTTCAGAGCTACACTATTAACACACCCTCTGGTTTCTATTTGGAACAAAATGCCACGGGAAGCACCTTAGTTACCTATAAAAATAATACAATAAACCTTTCATTTTTAGCAGGCGTCTCTTTTACAGAAACCGGTCTTGGAACAAATCCGATTTGGTACCTGAACATTACGAATTTACAAAATTCAGGAAAGATCAACTCAAACACTTATGCAACAAACGTTCCACTGGGCAGCTCTGAAGCCATAGCAACTTCACCAGATGCGCAGGCATACTACCTCAACTTTACGATAAACCGTCCTGGAGAAGCATTCATGATTCCGTTCAAGGCCTATTATCATTTCTCAGTAACGCAGTCAGGATTGACAAACAATAATTGGTATCTGAACGTTACTAATAAGTCAGGATACCGGTTTGAGACCTATGGTAAGCTCAGCAACCTTACCCTCAATTTAATCAATGGCTCTTATTCTTATACCATATCTACGTCACAAAAGACCTATGCCCCCTCAACATACTCAGGCATATTCACAATAAATGGTGCATCTGTTACAGACACGGTGACATTCAAGGAAATCCTTTATACCGTCTACTTTAACGAAACAGGATTGCCTACAGGAACCTCATGGTACGTTATACTAAACGGAAATAACTCTACAAGCTCATCAAGTTCCATAGCTTTCACATCTACAAACGGAACGCTTTCATTCACGATAGGATCAACATCTGGTTACAAAACCAATGAATCGAGCGGATACATAATTGTTAATGGTTCCAATACCACACTAAGAATATCATTTTATCAACCCCCCGTGAAGAGCCCATCTGGAAACGTGATTCCTCCTCTGCTTGAGTATTTGGCGGTGGCGGCTGTCATTGCAATTGCAATCATAGGAGCGATAATATATAGGAGGAGGAACCCATAAATTCCCATAAAACTAAAATGAGGGATATAAGAATCCTTCAACCCACATTTTTTTCAAAGGCAATGGTGAAAGAATTAATAACTGAGTAAAGATAACCGGATATTCAAGGGTAGTCAAGATGCCGTTTCAGGAAGCTATAGAAAGAAGATTGAATAAAAAAATTTGTATGAGATGCGATGCAAGGAACCCTCTTAAGGCAACAAAGTGCCGCAAGTGTGGATACACCGGCCTCAGGATGAAGGCTAAAGAGAGAAGAGGAGGACAATAACGGTTTTTTGATGTCCGATATCAAAATCGCAATCCTTCGAATGGAAGGTACAAACAACGAAGCAGAGGTATATCGTGCTTTCGCCAGTTTGGGGGCGATTCCGGAATACATTCATATCAAGCAGCTTGAAAATAAAAAGGCAAGTTTAGAGGAATTTCAGGGAATATTTATACCTGGAGGATTTTCCGCTGGCGATTATGTACGGGCAGGAGTAATATTCGGTAAGAGATTGATGAAAAGTTCATCGGTCGAACTGAGAACATTCATAGAGGAGAGGAAACCGGTCATTGGAACATGCAACGGATTCCAGATTCTGGCAGAGATGGGACTCCTTCCAGATGTGGATGGGAATGCAAGCAGATCGATGGTGCTGTCAGTAAACAAATCAGGGAAATTTGAATGCCGCACGACGTATATTAGATTCACAAACAGGAATCCGATGCTCGGAAAGGCAATGGAACGGGGAATGATTATACAGGCACCTGTTGCACACAAGGAAGGGCAGATAAAGTTTATTGATGGCAAAACACTGGATGATATATTGCAAAATGACCAGATAATTTTTAAATATACTAATGCTGACGGGACCTCAGACGCATATCCATGGAACCCGAACGGATCGATCCAATCAATAGCAGGTTTATCAAATCCTCAAGGGAACGTGATAGGTTTAATGCCTCACCCGGAAAGGGCTTTCGATCCATTTAATATGAGTGGAAGGGAAAGGGAAGACAATTCATCATCCGGCAGGATTTTCTACGGCTCAATTATAAAATATATTCAAGACAAATCCATTTGATCTTTTTCCCTGATTTTTTGCAGAAGTTCCTGTGCCTTCAGTTTAAATTCATCAAGTGTTGAATCATTCACTATCATATAATCCGCAAGGGATATTGCGTTTCCGATTCCCCATGAAAGCTCTCGATCATCACGGGAAACAAGTTCTTCGTGTGAATGGACATCATCGGGTCTGTTCCTGAGAACTATTCTTCTTAATCTTTCCTCCCTATCTGTATATATGGCAATAAGGATGAGATCCTTGTCCTTCGTTTTAAAATATTCAAATTCTTCAAGATTTCTGAGCCCATCGATTATGTAGTTATTCTCAGGCTTCATATCATCCCAAACCCTTCTGGCCCAGATATCCTTGCCATGGGTCTGTCTTTCCCTCGATGCAAATTTTCCTATTTCACTATCGCTGGAAGGTATCTTATTCAGTTTTGCATATTTTCTCACTTCGTCTCCCATGTGGATATCGATCCATCCCATTCTCTTGGCTACCTTTATAAATTCATCTTTCCCGGATCCCGGCATGCCGGTGACAACAATCATTGCAACCGGAATGTGTTAAAAACTATTAATTTGATCGTCTAATTTGCAGAAATCCAGATATATAAGGTTGAAAACTATTTCTATTCATTTAACATATACCGGCAATGAAAACCGTTGATATCAGCATTACCATAGGCGGTCCCCAAGGTGGAGGAATTGACACATCTTCAAACATGATATCCAGAGCATTCGCATACTCCGGTTATAACGTTTTTGGTGTTAGAGAATACCATTCCAACATTAAGGGACGGCATAGTTATACCCATATGAGAGTGAAAAAGGAAAGGCCAAGATCATTGAGATACCCTTTAGATTTTCTCGTGGCACTTGATCCTGACACAATTTTCGAACATATAGAGGATGTTGGGAAAGGTACAAGAATCATCTATGATAATTCCATTGAAAAATCAGATCTTTCCCAGGCCAGAATGATAATGAAGGATACTTCCGATAGAATCAGGCATGAACTCGAGCATTCAGGAGAGCCGATGACAGTATCTGGCACAATCAATCTCATGAAGAAAATGGGAGGGATCCCGATTCCCGTGCCTTTCGCAGACATTGTCCAGAAAGCAATATCGGGCGGAGTTCCATCAAGATATTATAATACATTGGGTGCAGCACTGACGCTGGCAATATCAGGAGTAGATGTCAAGTTTCTGGAAGAGAGTATTCGATTTGTCTTCTCCAGCAAGGAGCAGGTAGTTGAGGAGAATGTAAGCGTTGTGAAGGCGGCTTATGATTACTGCCAGGATAACAACTTCCGTACTGATAATCTCGAGGAGATCAAGAGAACCCCAAGATATCTCCTTACAGGAAATGACGGCGGTGCAATCGGGAAGATAATGGGAGGTTTGAGATTCCAGACATATTATCCGATTACTCCAGCCAGTGATGAAAGCACAATCATTGAGGAACATGAAGATTTGAAATGGATTTCATCAGAGAATGCAAAACTCGCAAAGTCAGGAATAGCTGTTGTGCAGACAGAGGATGAAATATCCGCTATAGCAATGGCATCAGGTGCCGCAATAACGGGTACAAGGTCTGCTACTGCCACAAGCGGTCCAGGCTTCTCTCTAATGGCAGAGGCAATCTCCTTTGCAGGAATAGATGAAATACCCATAGTAATAACGCTGTACCAAAGGGGTGGACCCAGCACCGGTCTTCCAACAAGAAACGGGCAATCCGATCTTCTGTTCGCTCTGAACACAGGGCATGGGGAATTCCCAAGAATGGTAATATCTTCAGGGGATGTTGAAGAGTGTATATACGATTCTATGAACGCACTCAATTATGCACAGAGGTATCAATTGCCTGTTATCCACTTAATTGACAAGAATCTTGCAAACACTTCAGATTTTATTCCGGAGATAGACGCAAGGAAGGTTAAGGTTCCGTATGTCGCAAGGATAGTCCATTCACCTGAATGGAGAAGGTACAGTCTCAATACAGATACCGGAATTTCAGAATTTGGCGTGTTTGGAAAGGATATATTCTGGATGACCGGAGATGAGCACGATGAACTTGGACATGTGACTGAAGACTCTGAACTCAGGGACAGGATGATGGTCAAGAGATTCAGAAAACTTGAAGTTGCTGCATCAGAGATTCCAATGTCAGAAAAGGCAATATTATACGGACCAGAAAATGCAGATGTTACATTTGTCACATGGGGAAGCCAGAAGGGACCCATACTTGATGTGATGGATATACTTGCGAAAGAAGGTAAGAAATGCAATCTGCTATATCTAAAGATGTTCCAACCGTTCCCGTCTGAATTTGTTAAGGACATATTGTCAAAATCAAAAATGGTCATAGACGTTGAGAGCAACATGCTCGGGCAGGCTGCAAATGTAATAAGGCTCAATACAGGGATAGAAATAACCAGAAGGATATTGAAATATAACGGTAGGCATATGACCGAGGATGAAATACTAGAAGCCTCAAGAACTATAATGGGTACAAACCAGGAAAAGATAGAAGTGGTGTTGAAACATGGTGCATAATTTTAAAACAGATTTGACAGTGGACTGGTGTCCAGGATGTGGGGATTTCGGTATCGTCACATCTATAACGCAGGCTCTTACCGAACTGAATCTGGATCCGAAGGGAGTTGTTGCGGTGTCCGGAATTGGTTGCTCTGGGAAGACTCCCCATTACCTGAATATTGCAGGAGCACACACGCTTCACGGCAGGTCAATACCTTATGCCACAGGCGTTAAGCTCTCCAATCCCAAACTTAAGGTAATCGTAACGGGCGGGGACGGAGATATGCTCAGCATAGGAGCAGGACACTTTGTTGCCGAAGGAAGAAGGAACAGCGGACTTACGATAATGGTCTATGACAATGAAGTATATGGATTGACAAAAGGACAGGCAGCACCTACAATGAGCTTTGGAGAACAGACAAAGAGCCTTACAAAGGCAAACATATTCGGAAAGCTTAACCCTATAGCACTCGCACTCTCCGCCGGTTACAGTATGGTAGCGAGGGGGTTCTCCTTCGACATGAAGCAACTCAAGGAAATTATCAAAACGGCTATCATGCATGAAGGATCCACAGTTATTGATATCCTCCAGCCATGCCCCACATATAACAACATAAATACAATGGAATGGTACAAGCAGAGAGTTTACAAACTTGAAGACGACAAATCATGGAATCCGATTGTCAGTGTGGAGGATGATGCAAAGACTGCCGGTGATAAATTCGCGAACGCTATGACGAAGGCACTTGAATGGGGAGACAAGATTCCTACGGGAATATTTTACCAGAACAAGACAATACCTCCATTCACGAAAAGACTTGCAAAAAACGTGCCAAACTATCTGGAAGTTACCCCTGCAGAACAGAGGATCGCAACCGCTGATGGCTATACAGTCGTGGATCCAAAAGAAACCTTCGCAGACAAGATAATATCGTAGCCCTAAGAAATTAGGGTTTCAACAATTTTTTTATTTTCTATAACCCTGGTATAATTTTCAATATTATTCCCATTCATGACATGGATTTTTATGTTTGCCCGCCTTGCTATCAACAGCGATACCGGATCCATGAAAACATTGCTGCCAGCGTTTTTGTAACTCTCCAGGCTCAGTGAAAGTGCTTCAGTGTATGACATTTTCTCAATCATCTTCACATCAGGATTCAACCTTGGGTCCATAGGATAAACGCCATCGACAGAAGTTCCATTTATGAATTCTGAAATGCCCTCCGCTTCTGCAAGAAGCATGGCGACCGTGTCCGTCGTATGGCCCGGCGTGGTTCCACCCATTACAATAAATTTCCTTCCTTTCCACATTTGAATTGCCTCATCTATGGATTCTGGAATCTGTTTTTCCGCATCTTTTATAAGATTCATAAGCAATTCTGCGTTCAACCTTGTGGCCCTTATTCCAATACGATCAAGGTAATAGTCGTTTACTCCGGCTTTCCTCATCGGTTCTATATAATTCCTTGCCAGTGACCCTCCACCGACAACTATCCCGCACTTTTCCAGTGATGGGGCAGATTCAATCGATTGTGTAAATCTTTTTAGAAATTCTATGTTTATCGTATTTGATAACACAATTGATCCGCCTAAAGATATTACAATTTTTTTCATGGTACGCAATTTCATCAAGGTTATATATTATTATAAATTTTCTTCCCAATGCCCA
>JAJZXT010000087.1 GCA_021806355.1 Thermoplasmata archaeon | reverse complement strand
ATTATCCTGTTTTTTTATAATATTGTCCCTAAAAAAAATAAAGCTAAGATTTATATATATATCATTTCCCGCTCGTATGAAAGCACAAATTAAGAAACTGATGGTTCTTGGAATAGTAATGATGTTTGCTTCTCTCGGAGCAATCGTCTATCAGGGAAATACTCCAGTTGGTATAAATCATTCTGAAAATGCATTTCAAATCGGTTCAGCCAATCAGACGCAGAGTTCCTCAATTACGCAATCATTCCTTGAGAGCATTGCAGAGAAGGCATATAACGAGGAGAAGTCATGGGATGTGTCTCACAATGTATCGGTGAATTTCAATCTTTCAGATGAAATCTCAACAGTCATGAATCAGTGGCAATTGATTTACCCGAAGGTTCTTTCTCAGGGTGGAAATCCTATATGCTGTCTGGGATGGAGTTCCAATTCATCAGGAAACATATCGATAAGCTTGATAGCTAAATACATAAAGGGCGGAAATATCCAAAGGAAGAAGTCTTTCAGAATCGAAAGGATCGACGGAACCCAACAGGTGGTAACAGAAACAATACAGAAATCACACGTTCTTGCTGGATCAACCTCCCAAACTCTAAACTGGGATGGATATTCCTTCTATGATCAGGGCACTAAAACAAAAAATGTTGGTTGGAATGTGGGATGGCCACCGTGGCCACACACGGTGAGTTGCAACTTCAATTATCAAGTAATTAAAGTTTATGAGAAAATTCAAATTCCTTCAGCAATAAGTTGCCCTTCAAGGGGGCCTATGATAAAGGGAACTAATACCGTGTTAAATCCCATAAGTTTTAGTCATGTATTATCAGTGTGGGATTCACTTTCGGCAGATAGCCACGGAAAAAATATGGTTCAGGCAGGGGTTGCTTTGACTCCAAATAAAGCACCATGTCTCTGGTATGAACATTACTATACTGGAGCAAATTACGGGTCTAGTGTCATCACTCTAAATAACGGTGCTTCTAACGATAACGCAGTACATTATGGAGATACGATTTCGGTAGAAATATCATGTTTTTCTGGTGACTTTTTGGTACAAATTAAAGATATTAACACAGGAGCAAACGGAGGCACAATGATTGTTCCAGTTATAGCCCCGTTTACCCCTTACTATTTTGGTTCAATCGTGGAAACGCCATGTGTTGGTGGTAAGATATCTCAATTGCCAGTATTTTCCCCATTCTCAGTATCTGACGTGAAGGGTCTCGCTAATAACAATTGCTTATATGGAAAAACGGCATGGTCTAATCAATGGTATGATTATTCTTATTTACAGCAAAGTTGCGATAGTGGACAAAATCTCAACAACAATTTTCAATCATCTTCTACTGTAGGTACATATGACATGAGTTTGAAAACTACAGCATATTGTTGTGGTTATGATAATCTCCCAACGCCATGCCCCTAAAAAATATTTCAACGAGGTGAAGATCAGCGGTGAAACCTATCATGAAACGCATAATACAAATACCCTCATTTTTAATTGTGTTCTTTTTCTTATTAATCTCAATGTCCCCAATCTTGCAAATAAACCAGACAAATATTCAAGGGTATTCACCGCAACCCTTTCAGATTACTGCTTCCAACAAGATAATAAATATGGGAAATGTAGCAGGAAATTTTTCTGCTGGAAATAATTGTAATAATTTTACAAGGGATTTTAATTATAGTTCACCAAGTTCTATTGCAATGGATTATCAGAATAGGAATCTCTATGCATCATCATCCAGCTATATATTCCAGATAGCAACATCAACTGATAAAATCACTAATGCCACAAACGTCGGAAAATGCATTGAATGGATTGGTTACGACCCTGCAAATTCTCTCCTTTATGCTATAGTTCTGGATAATTTTTCTCTAAGGTATTATAACAATTGTCTATATCATTACAACAGTTCAATAATTTCATTTAATCCAATTACAGGAAATATCAGTAAGCCAATAATAACATTTGAATGGTATCCTTATAGTCCTGTTATTGACTCAACAAACAACTCTCTATTCTTTAAGAGTTCTCTCTGTGTATTATCAGAGTTGAACCTTACAACGAACAAGGTGGATGCAACATTTAATGTCTCATCTACTTATGGGTTGATATATAGCAAGGAGCGCGCCTTCCTCTACATTGGTGATGAATGTTCCTTTGAAGCGATCAACACTTTAAACAACTCCATTTCTTTTACCTATAATTTCAGAAACGCAACAGAGGGTTTTATTTATGATAATATATCCAATAAACTGATCTTTGATTTCTACTATTCGCATGAGATTGTGGTGTTGAACGGAACAACCGGAGCTATTGAAAGTAAGTTCAATTGTGCAATATTATCAGATGGCATAGCCTACAATCCACACAATCAATATGCCTACTTTTATTCCTATAACGGTTCTATTAGAATACTTAACGCATCTACCCTAACACAGGGTGGCTGCCTTAAAATACCTCCATTCGGCAGTAAGTCCCCTATTTACCGGGAACATTCAGCATATGACGCAATAAATAATCAGGTATATATCGGTTACACCGTTCAGGGTGGCATAGTTGCCATCGATGGCAATTTAAACCATCCAAACGGTACTATCTACCTTGGCCCAAGCTTCCCGGTTGGAATGTTCTACGACAAATACAACAATGTGCTTTATGTTTCCACGAATAATGGAACTCTTCGTTCATTCAACGCAACAACATTAACACCACAAGGGCAAATAAGCACAGGACTGTGTTCCAGTTATTTCGCGTTGGATCCTAGTTCTGGGTATCTGTATGTTTCAAACAGCCTTTCAAACACGGTTTCCATTGTCAATACAAGAACATTTTCTGTGGTTAAAAACGTTACCGTAGGTTCTTATCCAGGCAGTATTTTCTACTGCTCAAAAACCAATGATGTTTACACCCTTAACCGTAATTCGGGTAACATCACCGTTTTTACCGCTTCCGGATCAGTTATCACATCCATTCCATTTTTCATAGGGTATTTTTTTGGAAAACCCATTTCAATGATCTATGACAAGAGCACCGGTGATATCTATGTATTCTTTGGGAAAACTTTGGTAGATACTATAAATCTTATGAAGATGCAATATGTGGGATATTTTATTGGGCTTAGGGGAGGAACGGAAGGAGAAGGTATAGGATGCACAGTTCTTGATCCAATAACCGGAAGGATACTCGAATCATCCGGAACTGCATGGATACCGTCAACAAACAATACAACTCCTTTACCATCCCTCCGTCATAGTTTTTTATCGGCAGTATATGATCCGGCAAACCAGAATATAATGGCAATTGAAACCAATGCAAGCAGCGGATTCTTGAATAGTATAGGCATAGCAATCATCAATGCAACAACAGAATATCTGGAAGGCAATATTACCGTCGGTTCATCGATACAGTCAATAGCAGTTGACACATCTGATAACACCATATTTGCAATATCTCCGCACTCCTCAAAAATACTAGTGCTTAATTGATTAAATAGCCGATATTTATATACGATATCTGCATACCATATTATGGCAAGGAAATCCAGTGCTATTTCACTCTCAAGTGAAGACAGAAAATTGCTTGAAAAACTCCACATGGGCCAGAAGGTT
>JAJZXT010000028.1:2559-3649 GCA_021806355.1 Thermoplasmata archaeon | reverse complement strand
AAATGGCAAATGGAACCAGGATAAATGCATTTTCTGCAGAAAGTGCATACCTGTGTTCAAACCCACCGGCAAACAGGAAATTTTTGATGTCCGGATCAAGACGGAAAAAATGTTCAAGCGATCAATCTATCTATATCCAATCGATTCAGGAACGTGTGGAGCCTGCAATGCCGAATTTTTTTCCATATTCAGTCCACAATACGATGCTAACAGACTGAACATATTTATGACAAACACACCGAGGCATGCTGATGCTATTGTCATCATGGGTGTGTATTCAGATGGGATGAAGGATGTTCTCGTCAGAGCATACGAAGCTATGCCAGACCCTAAAATTATCATTGCCCTCGGTGCATGTGCACTGAGCGGTGGCATAATGGGCAGGGAGCCGGATTTCCCTGGGAATTTGAGCCTGAAAATTGCAGGTTGTCCCCCCTCGCCGTATACAATTCTAGATGCGATCTACAAATTGAGGGGAAAATGAAATGGATCTCGTATATATTTCTCTTATTGTCGCCGCTCTTGCCGTAATAATCGGAATATATCGCAGGACATTGTCATATTTGGCGATCATGCTTTCATCGGTATTGATGGCAGTTTTCACATTCAGGCAGTACGATCTCACAAGTTATTTTGCTCTTATTGCTGCGATATCCTGGGTCCTGATTTCCGTCTTTTCCATACAGTACTCAAAAAACTATGGGAGGTGGCTGACCCCTCTCTTCGCCCTGACCGTTTTTGGAATGATGTTGATTCTGGAGGCAAACAACTATATTTTGTTGATAGTAGGCTGGGAAATAATGTCAATTCCTGCTTATGCTTCTATCGGACTTAACAGGAAACACTACAATGCTGCATTTGTATTCATGGCATTCAGCGAAATTAGCACAATCTTCATTATAATTGGTGCAGTTTTTGCATTTATAGGATCCGGAAATCTGGACTTTTCCTTTAACAAACTAAACAGTGATTTGCCTCTTCTTTTAATTGCGCTGGGTGCAATGACAAAAATGGGTATAACTCCGTTCATGATAAGTGAATGGCTTCCTATTGCTCACGGAAATGCACCCGCCAATGATTCTGCAATTTT
>JAJZXT010000028.1:0-2549 GCA_021806355.1 Thermoplasmata archaeon | reverse complement strand
AGCGCAACGATGACTCTGATGGGGGTATTCCTGATAGTTAAGGTCATGTTACTCAGCCCATCCAGCATATATTTGGGCATCCTTTTTATGGCAATAGGCGGTCTTTCCGTCTTCTTCTCATCACTATTTGCATATGTTTCAGAAAACATGAAGATGCTTGGTGGTTTCAGCACAATTGAGAACAATGGATCTTTGCTTTCAGCAATCGGTCTTTACTTGGCAGTATCAGGCGAGCTCAGACAGTACATGCTTGTCGTGATACTGATATTTGCACTGGCTCATTCAGTTGCAAAGACCGGTCTCTTCATGAAGATTGGATCGACCGGTAAAGAAAGTTTTGCAGATATTCAGGAGGGGGAAGATCGATATTCAACACTTGGAACTCTTTTAATTACGATGTCACTCTCAGGTCTCTTTCCAACATTAGGCGGCCTTGCTGTTTGGATGCTCCTGGAAGCATTCTTCATGGGTGCTTATCTTCATGGAATAATAGGCATAGCGAGCATAATTATGGGCTCTATTATAGCACTGGCTGAAGGATTTGCTTCAGCTGCCATGATGAAAGTACTATCATTCAGCAGGTCTCTTGGATCAGCCAGAAAAGATCGAAAAGGCTTGATGCAGATGAGTATTTTTCTCACAGGGGTAACAATGGTTTTGCTTTTCGGCATAGCAACCATTCTGATTATACCGGAATTCATTGGCGGTTTACCATCAGTTCTTGTTCTGAATGGTTTCACCGTTGAATCATCACTGACCGGATCAGATTTTGGTCTTGTCTCACCTCTATACATACTGGGTCTTCTATCGCTTTTCTCAATAATGACATGCATTGTGTTTGGCAAACCAAGGGAAAGAAGTGTTCCAAGATGGAATGGAGGAGTTGATTTCAATCAACATTTCACTTCATTTACATATTCAAACAACACACGAATTATGCTTCGCGGAATCCTTAGAACGAAGATAGGGGATCCGGATAAACCGGTTTCGGTTGTGGACATTTTCTGGATTTCGATGCAGAGGTTTGCTACCGGATACAGAAAATTTGCCAGATATTTCGCATATAAAGTGATGAACAGTTCGATTGCCTGGTACATGATTTACATGATTCTGGCTTTCATTGGAGTTATTATAATCGTCTCCTTGGCCTAAAGAATGCAAGATAAGAGGATCAGTTTGACGCCACCCAATCCCTGTTCCTAGCAAGGTAAAATGCAACAGCGAATGGGACAAAGAGCCAAAATACCCCTACTAACAGTATCTCTATGAAAGAAACCCCAAGACTTGAAAAACTTATGCCGACAACATTGCCTTCAAGGTAAGAGGTAATCAGGTTTGCGTATCCAGTAGGCGAAAATGAATTGATGACAAGATAAGCATGTGCGTATGGAACCGTACCAGGAACAAGACCAAAAGCAACTGGGAGAATAAGGGACGAAAGCAATGTCCAGAAAATAACTAATATCAGGAAGAACACTATGGAAATCCCAAGCACCAGACCAGTTGACTTTGTCAGTTGCGATATTAGGTAAACAAGACCAATAAATGCCGCTGCAATGACGAAATATTCCCAAATTACGTCAAGTACAAGATTAACAGGTAAAAATATACCTGTATATTTCGAACTAAGTATATCTATGACTATGATACCCGCAGCCAGAGCAATCAGCGAAACAACAACGTTAGATACGAATCTTGAGGTTATCAGCCTGCCTCTGGTCACAGGTCTGGAAAGGATAGATTCCATCGTTCCGTTAGTTTTATCCTTGGCATAGTAAAGGAAAGCTGAGAATATTGCCAGTAAAGGAATAAAGAAGGCAAAAAGTTCGGTTATTATGAATATAAAACCGCTTGTGGCAGCGGATAAACTTGTAACGGAATAGAGATGTAAGAGGGTTGCCCTATACAACGTATCATTGTGATTTAACAAATATACGAGAAAATATCCTGAGCCGTTGTTTAAGCCTGTATTTGCAGGAACAACGATATATGTAAAATTAGAATAGGTTCCAAGATCAATTAAGCCCTTAGTGGATATATTCTGGCCTGGAATTGGCATGTTTACTGATATGGTTGAATTATTCATGGGGATTGGTTTTGCATAAATCGTCAAAGAGGGTGCTCTCGATCCATTCGGCCCAACATAAAAAATCGATATGGATCTGTTTGTGCTGCTCGTCTTATCTGGAACACTTGATATTTGATATAAACTGTAATTAATTAAAATATTTTGCTTTGAGTTGGTATTATTGTAGTAATAAATTGTTCCATAATCAGGTAAACCAAAATTCACTACAGGACTTGAATAATTATAGGTGAATTGATTTTCACCATATTCTGATAGGAGTGTTTCGTTTACAGTAACAGGAAAAGTGGCATTGAAATAACCGTTTGAATTAGAAGTACCATTGTGATAAGAACCATTATATCCAACACTTACAGGTAAGCCGGAGACAGCATTTCCGTACTCGGTTGTTGCAAGTGTGACAACATGAATCGAATTGTTTTCAAAGTAACCTGATGAAGTGATTGACTCAGTGGGGCCTGAA
>JAJZXT010000170.1 GCA_021806355.1 Thermoplasmata archaeon | reverse complement strand
CAATGGCATGGCGTGGTGTCGGTGTGATCTTTTATTCAGCCGCTTTTCTGATACTATCAATATCACCACTTTTCTCAGTAATTATCCTGTTCATGATAGTATCAACAATGGGAGAAAACTTCACATCGCCAACAACACAGACGATTGTCACTGGTATTGCACCTGCCAATCTGCGTGGAACTTACATAGGTGCATACAGTTTCTACACAAGCTTTGGCAGTTTTGCCGGATCGATCCTGGGCCTTCTAATGCTTTCCTATTTACGGGGCATCACAGCATCTTTCTGGATAATTATTGCTTCCGGTACGATGTTTGTCGCAATTATGTATTTTCTTCTGGACAGAATAAGGCATCGGGAGTTAGCAAATGTAAAAGTCCAGGCTTAATCCACTTTCAATAACTAAAAAACGCGAAATTCAATATTATCTGATATCCATGAATACGGATCTTAGAAGGATTGAAAAATCAATCAACAACAATATTGTATTTCTTCATATATTCCCTAGCAAAATCAAAACCTTTCTCAAAATATTCAATATTCCTGGCAACAGTCTTTTCAGGAAACATTGTCTTTATTGCTAGCTGGAAGTCTTCTTTCTGAATGTCAAATATGTCAGATCCACAAAATACCCCCGCCACAACTGAATTAATCATCTTGCGGTCGCTAGTCATTGTAATGAAGCTGTCAGGGTCAACAGGAATCAATGTATTTCTGCTTGAAATTTCGGAAAGTATTTTTCCAGTATCCGGGTACTCCATGCCCTTAACGGAAAGAGTGACCGGTACCATCTTCTCAAGTCCTATTATATAGAGGATGCCATCCCTGACATGACCCAGATTTCTGAGTGCCTCGAGAGGCTCAAGTCCCAGAACGACATCTATGGAACCGGCTTCAGGTATAGGAGAGATCAGTTCACCAAATCTTACGTTCACCGAAACCGAACCGCCCCTTTGCGCAAGACCATGTATTTCAGACATCACAACATTATGCCCTGCATAGATTCCTGCCTCAGAGAGCATTCTTCCCAGTGTAATCACTCCCTGTCCCCCGACACCAACGATCTTAACATTGAATTCCATTCAAGCCACCTCAATTGCTTTGAAAGGGCAAACGTAGATTTCGGAACACACGCCGCATCCGTCGCATATTTCTGGATCAATCTCCGCCTGCTTACCACTCAAGTGTAATGCGGGACATGAAAACTCAGTAAGGCATTTCATGCAACCTGAGCATCTATCTGTATTCACTTTATAAACAGGCATAGCACCACTTTTCCTCAATCTATGATCCCGTATTATAGCACACTCTCTCCTTGATATTACCACGGATGGGCCTTCCTGCTTCAATGAATCCATGACTGCGTGTATGGTGGCATTGAGGTCATACGGATCTACAGTTGAAACATTTTTGACACCAATACCACGGACAATTGACTCAATAGACAGGTTTTTTTCAGAATCTGCCATTGCTCCTGGGTTTGGCTGCTGGCCCGTCATTCCAGTTGTTCTGTTATCCAGTATCACAATCGTGGTATTTGCGTTGTTCAGAACTGCATTCATTAAACCAGGTATTCCGGAATGGAAGAAGGTCGAATCGCCGATAAATGACACGGTTTTCTTTGTCATATCCTGTGTGAGGCCGGAAGCGATACCGGTGGAAGAACCCATTGAAACCATGTAATCACCAAAATCGAATGGTTCATAGATACCGAGGGAATAGCATCCAATATCTGAGGATACAGTAACATCTTTTATACCTGAAAGCCTGAGTGCCCTCCTGACTGAAAAGAAAGAAGCCCGGTGCGGACAACCTGCACACAAAACTGGATTTCTTAAGACCTGGATACTGGGGGGATTTCCAAATGAATCTTGGGAATCATTCCTTTTCAGTAGCGAAAAGATACCATCCCTGACTATATCCATGTTATATTCATATGAATCCGGCATCACTCCATCCATTTTTCCATGAATATTGCAGGGGATATTGTTCATCTGAGCTATTTCCCTGATCTTACCTTCAATGAAAGGATCCAGTTCCTCGACCACGATAATGTTTCCGTGATCATCGAGAAATTCCCTGATCGTGCTATCAGGCATTGGATTGGTCATGCCTATCTTCAATATTGGTACATGAAGGGAGTATTTCGTTATAATATCGATTGCGTATGAATACCCGATCCCTGAAGCTATTACGCCGTATTCTGACACATTCTGGTTTTTGACTTCAGCAAAAGAATCTGTCTCATTCTTTTCTATTTGTCTGATTTTCTCCATCAATTTTTCTTTATTTCTGTAAGCAAAAGATGGCAGCGAATTGTATGTTCCCTTATTCTTTTCAAAGACGATTTTTTTAGATTTTTCTCCAACTGGGCCAAGTTCAACAATAGCCCTCTGATGACTCACCATTGTAGTAGTTCGTAAAATCACCGGCAACCCATATTTTTCAGAAATCTCAAATGCACCTATTGTAAAATCCTTTGCTTCCTGTGGCGTTGACGGTTCGAGCATTGGAATGTGACCAAGCTCGGCAAAATGCCTGTTATCCTGTTCATTCTGTGAAGAATGCAGGGATGGATCATCCGCAGTCATTACTACAAGGCCACCTTTCGTTCCGATGTATGAGATGCTCATTAGCGCATCAGCAGCGACGTTCATTCCTACATGTTTCATAAAGACAAGTGATCTCATTCCAAATGTAGAAGACGCAAATGCCGCCTCAAGCGCGACTTTTTCATTTACCGAATATTCAAAGTGAATGCCTGCTTTTTCAGAAATTTCGGCAAATACGTCACCCACCTCACTGGAAGGTGTTCCTGGATATGTCGTAGCCGTTGAAATTCCAGCCTCTATAGCACCTCTGGCTACTGCCTCATTTCCAAGGAGAAAAAGGGCACGTCCACCACTCTTGTTTTTCAATATCTCTTCATATAAATTCATACTTCAGGCCTCCTGTTGTCTTGGTCCTGATAATAATCTTATCAGGTTGAGAATATATAACTTCATTTTTTACTGCGATAGCAGCCTTTTTTATCGAATTAAACGCCATTATGTTGTGCTTCGGCAGGAAACTGAATTCGTTTTCTCTCATTTTTTCATTTGGCAAAATTATGAAGAAAGGTTTCCTGACATCCTCTTCCTTAGCAACAGAAATGAGTGCATCTTTCAGATTCACTGAATTTTCTTTCAAAATTATTATTATGATATCTATAAAGACATCTTCCAACGCAGCCTCTATTAACCTTCTGCACTGCTTAAAAGTGCAGCCTGCATTTAATGAAACAGGGTTTGCTCTATATATATTGGACTTAAGCTCCCTAACCAGGGTGTCACATGCCTTCTTAGATATACTTGCCAGGGGGAGTCTCGGACTTATTCGGTCTGATGTTATGTAATCAGATATGACTGTGCCGGCACCAGGTTTGTCAGTTATGATATAAACACGTGAATTATTAACAGTATCGAATAAATTCAAGGTTTCGCTTATTTCCTCCGCATCTTCAATGGAACCAGCTTTTATGATCGGAAAGAGTCCCTTTACGTACGTCATTTTTTTCCTTTGATTTTCATTCTGTATATCACGTGAATAGTCGAGAAATTCAAAACCGTATCTTTCAAGGGGTTCCTTCAATAGAATCAGTGGCTTTTTGTTCTCGAAATTTCTTATAGCAGCGATCCGGCTT
>JAJZXT010000153.1 GCA_021806355.1 Thermoplasmata archaeon | reverse complement strand
TCTTTCTGATCTTCCAAGAACATAGACAATATTATCCAATTTCTTTTCGGTGGAAATGTTCCTGGCCTCCTGCATCATTTCACCTGTAACATCGAGCCCCACCACCAACTTGTAAGTTTGTGCCAGACGAAATGCAGTAAATCCGGTGCCAGTTGCGACATCAAGCGCATTCATCCCATCACCAGCGGGAAGCCGTTCAACCAGGACTGATAGATCATCTCCAGATTTATGCGACTCGCTGTCGGCATATGCTTTTGAATTTTTCCTGAAGAAAGAAAGACCGTCGGAATTCAAATTGGCAGTATTATTGATATCTTTGTTCATGAAGTTGTTAATAAGCGAAACCTATTATAACGTATCTTTGCCAAGTCATAACACTACAAATCAACAGAAATACATTTCAATAATTGTCTCAAGGATCTGCAAATGCAGTGATGTCACTGAATCTTGATAGCCTATTTTCCATTATCTGATGCAGGGTAGGCAATTAAATCACTTCCAATTGATTTGTGAAATAGAAAGTGAAAAATGTGAATTTGTCTTGTTCATCAAATTAATAAACAGCGAATGTTTGATTTTACTTCTCCATGCAGTGTTATGTTAAATTAATCATGTTGTGGGCGATTAAATGTAATCAGTGCAGATAAACTACCTAATAAAAGAATTTCTATAACTAAAGTGGCTCCAATGTAAACGTAAGGTCTTAAACTAACTATTATTTGAAGCGGCAAACTTTATTCATACAGATGTCTGCTCAATTGCACACGAAGAGTTCTTTCTTTATAATCAATCAACTTCATTAAGTGATCTTCAATGCTCGCCACTGACAATAATGGGTAATTTGTTTCACGAAGTTTTTGAAGTTAATACCCCAGCCCGGGAGGAGGGACTGTGGGAGATTATCTCATCTGCCTCGAGAATTCCACAGTTCTGGCATGGCACAAGGTGGATCAAAAATATTGAAGGAAAAAGGTACCGGATAAGGTTCGCATTTCCGGCTAAGGGTGTCGTGGACTTTATCTATGATGGTGACCGAAAGACTGCAAAGGAAATTTATGTTAGGGGCCCTTTCAAAGGTGAGAAAACTGTATCCATCTCTTCTCGCGAGAATGAAAGACTAGTAAGGGTAGAATGGAACGTACGCTTCAGCTTCCCTTACAATATTTTCAAAGCGAAGATGCGTGATCACATGTCGCAGGGAACAATGAGTGCCATAAACAGAATAATAGCCGCAGCTTCAAGCCAATAGGGAGAAATAATTCATATTGAGGAACCTGGTTTTCTCCATCAAGTACCAGATGTATTATCAGTACTCGCGGATTCATCCTTTGCCATTTCAAAGAATTTTGGCAATACCAGAAATGCGAGGGTACCGATTGGGAAAACAATTATCCCAATGTAGAGGAGAATGATATTTACCTGCATAAATAACGCCATGAAAGAAAAGACCGCTGCCATGGCGGGAGTTGCACCGCCCAAAAATACTCTGAGGAAAGCCATTACTTTGCCGTAAATGTTTCTCGGAACTATCTTCATCAGATTTGCCTGAAGTGGGATGTTTATTACAGGAATCAGAATACCAATCAAAAGTGAATCTGCGATGTCACCTATAGCAGTCCTGCTCAAAGCAATGAAGAGTATTGCCGGGGAATACAATAGAATGAGAAAAGATACTCTGTAAGCCGTATTCACATATTTTTGAATTTTGCCCAATATGACTGCCCCAATGATGCCGCCAATAGAAAGAAAGGAGACAAATAACGTATAATAGATGGGGCTTGCCTTCAAGACCAGGTGAAACAGGCCAGAGGAATATACATCGAGGGAAATGAGAAGGCCGTTAAGCACAAAACCCACGACCAAAAAACCTACTATCTTCTTGATGAATCCAATGGATGTAGCTAACCCTGACAGCGCTGTCTCTTTTTGTCCCTCGTTCGCTTGTTCAGGAATCGGGAAGGAAAGAATGAATGCCGTTATCGATAGCGCTAGCAATACGAATACGAAGGATTCCCGCAGAAAAATTATTGACGCTCCACCGAAAACCGTACCAATCAGTGACGAGGCGAATCCAGCACCCTGCAGGTTCTGGTTTGCAGCAGTAAATTGTTCTTGATCGAGGTGTTTCTTGATGGTTGCGGATATGGCGTCTCCCTTCATCATCACGCCTATAGAAACAAAGACTGTCGCTGCATAGACAAGATAAATAGTCTGGTGAGTGACCAGCAAACCGATGCCAAAAAGCAGAAGCACCGAAGACAACATACCAAGTTTTGTGCTGTTATACCTGTCAATAAGATGTCCAACAGGTACTGCAGTAACAAGATCGGCAGCCAAAGCAATTGTTGGTATGAGGCCAGCTAGAAATACTGATTTGAACGCAACTACCAGTTCCCAAAGGAAATAAATCATAAATGCATCGTACACAATGCTTCCAAGAAACCTTGAGCTAAGGTATCTGTAGAAAAAGAGCGGCAGCTTTTGCATCTATAATCTGGCTGTATAGACTTCCGCACTATTTTATTTCATGTTAAAAACCGGGGATAACTGATAGCAGCGTTACCTTATAGCGGCTCGTTCACAGATCAGGAGGCAATAGTCCTTGTGAGATAAATGATCATTACAATTTTACGGCTAGATCGTTTGAATTTTATATTGCACATCGGAGCTAAACACCCTCTTATCAATATTCACAGGATATTTAGTTTTCAGACCTGACACGATCAATCATGTTGCTACTACTTTTGCAATATGAAACCATGGGTATACAGTACCAGAACTTAGAGTAAGGGTCGGTTGGTTGAATTGAAAAGGTCCGAAAAATAAGATTGGGAGAACAGTCACATTATAGAATGCGGAATAGTTTTGTCCTTCCAGGGCTGGGTTCTGAATTGTCACTTGGAACGATAACCACAAAGTTTCATTATCTCCATGATGCAAGTACGAGACCGATGAATATTGCGAAATATCGTAAC
This sequence comes from Thermoplasmata archaeon, assembly GCA_021806355.1. Taxonomy (GTDB): domain Archaea; phylum Thermoplasmatota; class Thermoplasmata; order Thermoplasmatales; family Thermoplasmataceae. Next base: position 723 of record JAJZXT010000153.1, on the reverse strand, counting down.
TGCCGATGCTAAAGTTTGCATTTTCAATGCTGAATTTAATTCCTGTATATGGCTCGGATACTCTTTTTTTGCATACCGAAATACCGAGATAAACATGGGAAGTATAGCCGGGCTCTATCACTCTTGGCCCACCTGGCATCAGATAGAAAGCAGCAACGAAGTTTTGGGAGGTTACGTTAAATTCGTTTGGATAGGTTGTATTGTTGATTCCCAGAAAAGAACCATAATTTGAAGGAGGTAATCTACCAGAGGGTATAGTCAAGGAATGCTCATTGGCAACAAGCTGCCATCCGATTAACGACAAGATAAAACCGAAAGCCACAAACATTGCCATAAATTGCCATTTATGATTCCTTACGAAAACTCGAAATGGGACATTATGCTGCATGGCAAACCATATGATACATTAATTTGATATATAAAATTTTATTCAAGCATTCAACAGGATCCCGCTCAAAAACGTATTTTTCAATAGTTTCGAAAATTATGAGTATATTAGATAGTGGATGAAGCGCGTTAATATGATTCTAACTCGAGTTATAAAATGGGCTTGATGATGTCAAATTGACCTTTGCGGAGTAAGCGCCCAGGTAAATTGAAAAATTCCTCTGGAATAAATAGAATATCCCGGCTTCCGGATTCGAACCAGAGACCTGCGGATTACGGCGGCATATCCTTCATGGAAACTCCTCTACAGTCCGCCGCTCTACCAACTGAGCTAAG
>JAJZXT010000155.1 GCA_021806355.1 Thermoplasmata archaeon | reverse complement strand
CTGTCTGTACTTTATATTTTGAAGGTTCCTCAGAGGTTTAAGAAACAACTCTTCAAGATAATCCTCTCCTTTCTTCCCTTTTATGTTGCCAATAATATAATCAAGATTCAGATCCGTCAGGAATTCAGTGCATCTCTCAGGTGTCTCAGGCTCGTCACCCATTTCCTTGAAAAGTATGTCTTGATATTTCAAACAGACCAGCCTCCTTCAGTTTACCTCAGGTAATTCCATAACTATTCACTGGGAATGTTACAGGAGTCATCAGCCTGGTTCAGGCATTAAAACGGGAACTCCATCCCGGCTGATTAGTATTCCGACAAGGAATTTAATCTTTCCTGGGTCAGGGGTCATCTTCAACCTTAAAACTCTCAATGAATTAAACAAATTGAAAAATTGAAGGCCCATTAAGCAGAATGATGGGATAAACCTCACAGTGGGAGTTTCTTCCAGTCTATAAGGTCCTGGCCGTCAAGCGATCTTATCTCGAGGCATTCCAGTATATCGACGAATAGATCATCACGGATGTAGTTTTTAAGTATTTTCTCCTCTCCATGCTTATAAATGGCCCCCTTTAGCGCCTCGGCGGCCAGGATACCTCCGATATTCCTTGAATGATCCGCCTCGTCCTTTATGGGTTTGGATAAAGATCCTGCAAGGCCTTCCTTCTGAATATCTTTCAAAAAGTCATCAACTGCCTCTTTCAGCTGTTTGCTGTCTTTTTCAGCTATGACAATTTTGACCTTGAAATCAGGGGAAAAAACGACACTATCCCCTGATACTTTGAACCATCTGGAGGCGTCCTTCTGGAAGAAAACCTCAGAGAGGGCTTCAGCAATCTTCTTCGGTTTTGAGAAGTCAATGTCCCCTGTCAGGTCATAGGTAACAAGCTTGCCATCAGCTGATACTTTTCTGCATGATTCAATGACGGACTCAATATCACGATCTTTTGGCATATTTTATAAATGCAATTCTTATATTTAACCGATAGAAATGTCCCGAAATATTTGATAAGGTGATATTGTTATCTTACTCAACTAATACAATTTCTGCTAAAACACAGAAAGTGGCGTACTTTTAGTATATAAACATAATAAAATCAAGACATTAATATATATTAAAGAGCATGACAGTTACTTAACCCATTAGTTTCTTCAGATTGATAAATGTAGAAACTATCTGAGTGAGTGTCTTGACACTCTTGAAAACATCATCTCATACACATAGCTTACTTGTTTTCTCGTCTCTTTATTTCTTCTTCAACCCTTTTGATTCCTGCTCTAGTTATTCTGAAAGTTCGTTCCGAGGATTTCTCATCTTTTTGGTTCTTAACTATCACGAAAAACTTCTTGTCCAGGTTGTTGTTAATACTGTCGGAGACATTCTTGGGTGGACTCTCTCTGGCTTCATCAAATCCCGCCTCTATAACACTTTTCGTCAATGGCGATATTTTTTCATTTATTTCCTTGAAATAACCTACTAACAAGGTCTTGTCATTAAGTGAGACCTTTGGATTAAATTCTGCGATAAATTCTCCTATTGACAAATCTCTTTGTTGAACTGGTTGACTGCTTTTGTGATAAGATTCAAGAGTTTCTACCCTGAGTTGCAACTCAGATAATTGTCTTCTCAGTATTTCAATTTCTGTTTCCATCTCCTTTTTCCTCCTTTTTTATTTTGTTCAATTTCTCAATCAGACCATCAATTGTGTGAAGCCTAACTCTGTAAACTCCTTTGCTTGGGCTATCAATAGCATTGTCTTCCTTAAGTTCACTGACACGGGCACTTATGCTCTTCTGTGGCTTCCTCAAAAATCTTGAAAGTTCATCTAGCGTTACATCCGCTTTTACAGGGTTCTCTCTACCAATCTTTACTTGTAACATATTTAATAGTAACCGTGCACTGAGTACAATATGTATACGTTCCTTATCGCTTACTTTTTTGCTATCTAGGCTCTTTAGAGTCACGAATGAATCTGCCGATACGGTAGCAAATTCAGATATCTTCAGGATTAATTTCTTTAGTTCTTCCTCTTCTAAATCATTCGTAGTGAATAATTTCTTCTCAAAATCTTCTAAATTGCTCATCGTGTAATCACCTAGGACAATCGCCTCGTTGTCCTCACATGAGGTACGCACGTGAAGTATTTAAATCTTGTCTATTTTCAGCGTTTACACGGAACTTTTATTTTGTGTGTGTATTGTCGGACAATTTTTAACTGCATATGTGTTTTTAAGGCACGACTTTATATTCCGACAAGGTAAAAATATGAAAATTTTACGGAACTTTCGTGGTTGTTTGTCTTATGATCATCCATTACTTGCATTGGCTGACAATTAGATAAAAATATCGAGGAGAAAAATTACCAATTTGCTGGGTCTAGGTAAAGTTCAACCAGTTTACCAAACGATTGTATTGCTCCGCTTATATCGTTTGCAATGGAAATTGGTATCTGTAGGAATGCTGCGCCAATTGAGTAACCTAAGCCCCCAAAACCCGAAGTATCTGTCATGATACCCTCGTAGAGCGCGTAGGCTGTTAAAAGTATCAAGAAAGCAATGAAGACGTAGGCTACGATTTTCAGCTTTCCCAATTTCTTCACTCTTCTTCATTCGAAGCTACGTTTGTTTCTGATTTGTTAGGTTCGATGACTGCTTCATTCTTCTTGCGATTTCTCTTTTGTGTGATTACTGTGGTTGAATCAGGAGCTTCATTCACTACAACCTGTTCCTTGGGTGCTTGTGAAGGCCCCTTACTCAAAGCGTTCTTAATTGCATCATACCTTGCTTTTCTGTATGCCGCCATTTGTTCCTTGTGTGATTCCCTATATTCCTTCCTGTACTCTGCAACTTTTTCTGGATTCCTCTCATTGTATTCCTTGTGGTACTGGTATATCTGTTCCTTGTGGGTTTCATAGTACTTCTTACGGTAATTCTTATATTTATACAAGACCTGCCTAAGATAATCAGGTGGACATCCGCAGTCTATCGGAAATGCGCCAATATTTCCATATGCTCCATAGCTGTAATTATTTGCAAATCATCATAACTTATCATCCGGAAAATTCTGTTTCAGAGAATATGATGAATTAGGCCACTAAACCGGCCAGGATTCATCAGCAATACAAAGTAAAATGGACGTAATATGGATAATCGCGTTCAATTATCCTTTGAATATCCAGACTGGATGTATACGAGGCGCAGGAAGTAGGATAAATGCGGAGAACTGCAGTTTTCAGCGCTTTCTATCAGAACCAAGCGGATTATAGGAAATAAATTGGAAAAGGATGACAAAATACTGGGATCAATGCAGAATGGAAAGATTTTACCAGATCTCTATGAAATTCCTGTCTGAGCCTGGAATTTCCCTACCCTTTCCATAGGACTGGAAAGAGTTCCAGAATTCCCTGTGGTTGTATACAGGCAATGTGGCCCTTATCTTATCCGGGGAGTGGGTATCCACGGTCAGAAGCATCTTTGTTGTGGGTTCAAGGGAGTTGCATCTCCATATCTGGGCAAAGGATATGAAGAACCTCTGCTGTGGCGTGAAACCATTTATAACTCTGTTCAGTGACGGATCTCTATTTAGCCTTCTGTTAAGGGCTTCAAATGCTATTGAGATTCCGCCCAGGTCGGCAATATTCTCTCCAAGCGTAAGTTCTCCATTGACATGGAGCCCGGGAAGAACCTCGGCGCTGCTGTATAGTTTCACAACCTTATCTGCAAGATTTTTGAATCTTGCACCATCTTCAGGGGAC
>JAJZXT010000113.1 GCA_021806355.1 Thermoplasmata archaeon | reverse complement strand
CCAGTATTTGGCCTCAATTCAGTTCTGAAAGCAAAGGGATCAGTCTTTTCGCGAACAGAAAAATCAAGCGAGCTCTTGATTGCGTATTTGTATACTTCCCCTTCACGCACTCCAGGCACAAATATTTCCCACACCCCAGAATCCTTAATGTTAGTCATTGGGTGTGCTCCGTGCATCCAGTGGTTGAAATTACCTATTACAGAAACAGAAACTGCGTTGGGTGCCCAAACTGTAAATCTTGTCCCCTCAATCCCATCTCTCGATTCCATATGTGCTCCGAATGTATTGTAGGCCTCCTGCAGCTCTCCCTTCTTGAAAAGGTATATTTCAAAGTCGCCAGTTTTGGCTTTAAAGAAATATGGATCATATCTTCTTTCCACATACCCTGATGAATCACTGAAGCATAGAAGATATGGACTGGATACATCCTCATAGTCAACGGTGCATTCAAAAAGTGGGTCATTTGTGGGATTCTCCATTTTCATTACAATTTTACCGTCAGAGTTTTCTATCCATGCCTCCTTTGCCCTTGGAAGATAAGATCTTATTATATAAGATCCGGAGCCTAATGGATGTGGCCCAAGGAGTTTCTCCGGATGGCTCTCATTGAATTCCATAACACTCAGTGTCAGCTCACTGAGATTTCTTTCATATTCTCCCAAAACAGCACCTCATATGTCCCATTAACATTCCGTTTAATAGTGTATAATCATTTCCTTATCTTATTTATAATTAGACGTGGGACATCTATATTGATGTTAGTACAGAAACAACTGGAAATTTGCTTTGCAGGTTCTTATACCCAAAAACCAGGTCTGTTTATAAAATGATAATTTTATCGGATAAAAATCAACGGCAAATTTTTCTCAAATTTTCTCATGTGAAAGAATTCCTACTCAAACCCTTTTATTAAGGACACTGAAATTGATTTTTCTGAGTCACATTCAAGAAAAGGTCGCAATGTCCTGTTTAGGGTTCCAGAAAAATCAGACGGAATAAGAAAATCAAAAAATATCCCTTCTGTTGAGACAGAATATTTTGTCCCGATCATAGGGATCATGTTTTCCATAATGGTAAGGTTCAGTTTCCTCAAAATGCCGTTTATTTTGAGCTCTTCGCTAAACAGATCCCTGTAATTAGTTGAATCTTCTAAATTACAATTATATTCCGGATAAACCGTGATCTTTGGTACCCCATCGGTCGAATTATATTTAAGGAAAGCCTCAAGGCCAATGGGAAGAGACTGAAAATTATTCTTGTTTTCTGTTGGAATTATTAGACGGTATCTTTTGAGGTGGTGCTCAGCATTTATGGACGGCAACTCGTCATGGGCAAGATTTATTCCGGCAAATGATTGGGGGAAAATTTCTGCAAAATCAAACTTCAACATGCTCATCAAGAAATCTGAAATTGCATTGATATCATGTTTTCTGAACAGGATCTGCTGAAAAAGTAATCCTTTTTTGAAATACTGCAACTCCAGAACAGCAGAATCGATGGCAAATATGAATCCTAAGTCAAAATATCTCTGAAATTCCTCATCAGATGACTTTATGAGGTAATTGGAACCATCTTTTCTTATATTGGATCTATTTAACATTATGGACCCTTCCTTTGTTTTCACCTGTTTTTCCATTACGTAGGTGAAGATCAATTTGTCCGGGCCAAAATACGTGATTACCGGGAACCGGGAATCCCCTCTTGATGTGAGTTTGAGAGCTGGAGACTTAACTTCGTATGCGATTGTGCATCTCATTGTGTCGGGAGATTGCGTTGATATATCCAATTCATCAATCCTCTACCGGAAGATCGTCAAAACAGTTTGGATCTGATATTCCAAGCCTTTCAAAAGCAGATTCGCCATCACAGCAAAGGGCCATTCCCTTATAAGATTGAACAAGAATTCCAACGAAGTTGTTTCTTCCGTCTATTATGAAAGAGCCTTCGTCCCCGTAGGAGCAGAATTCAGACTCACTGGCAGCAACAAGAAACTGATCAACCATAAGAACAAGGTTTGGTTCTCTATATATGAGAAATGAAACATCCGTGGCTATAACCCTTCCTTCTGTGTAAGATGTGACCTTTCCGGATTTTCTGACATTCATTCCTATAGTTGCTTTTTTGAATCCAGTTGGTCTCCCAATATCCTTTATCCTTGCTGTGCAGTTAATGTGCCCATACACCTGAGCCAGTGCTGCATCCACATGATTTCTGCTTATTCCATTAGGGCGAATTGCACTGTCCAGTTTTCCTATTATGTTAAGTTTCCTGTTATTGTCTTCAGCAGATGGCTGGGAAATTTCATCGTGGATCTTAGAACCAGGCGGTCCCAGAACAGAACTCGTTGAAACAATGTACTTTCTGTCATATTGCTTTACAATGCAACCAAGTGTCCCACTGGTATCAAAAGGCACATTTCCAATAGAAATACCTCCTTGAATTATGAAATTCTGATCAGGGGTAGTTCTTATGGGTTCCTTAGGCCTTATAAAATCAGAAATTATAGGGTAAAGGCTCATTCCTATTTCTGCAGCAGAAAATTCTCCTCTAAGCGGCTCAATGAGCTCCCGATTATCAATGAAAATATACCAGAAAAATTCAGGGTTTTCAAAACCCAGTCCGAAACCATTAAAACCAGGAAAATTAGGCATAATTCTGTTCAGTAGCTCCTTGGCCCGATCTATCCTCTCATTTGCACATGAGAGATCGAACTCATGCCCGCCCATTAGGCAGGATTCGCCCTCAATTTTCTTTTCACAGTTCCAGCAGTATGCCAATTGCAATCACATAATTCCAGTTTAGATTAATTAGATTCTGTCAGCCAGCTTCACGAAATTTTTCACGTCTCCATACTCTATTGAAATGCAGTCCCATTCTGAAAGTCGAAGATTCAATCTGCGATTGCTATTCTTTACTACCTCCCCTATTAACGGCGAAGAAATAAGCTTCAACGGACCGCCTCCTGTTTCTGAGCAAGGTACTCCAACTGAATCTATTTCATCACCAAGTTCCGTGAGAAAAGGAAAAATCATAATTCTCTTTCCAACAACGAGGCCTTCTAATCCGCTGTCTATCTGTTTCGGATCCCTCATTTTTGCCAAGTATGTTATCAAAGATTATAAAAGTTGCTAACCTGATAATATAAAATACTTTACTATTCATCATTTTTTATTCAAATTTAAAAAGATTGTTAATAATGTATCTATTAAGGTTTCATTTCGACTATTTACGAAATTATATCTACTTAATCTATTCGAAAAATTATGAAAATAGTAAACATCCATTCCAATAATAATTTATTTTTGGTACATAATTTTTAACGTACGTTATATGAAACGACACTTTAAATACTTATTTATATATATTTTAGTGAAATTACACTTCTGAAGTAAGTCATATTTGCTAGATTGTTGCGGTCATTCATATAAATATAAAGGTTGTGAAAATTAGTATGGCGAGTGAATATTCAAATTTCTTCTCCATAATCCAGTGCAATATGTTTAAAGTCTGCTATATGTGGTTTTAAAAGCAAGAATAAACACTCACTTGAAGAACATGTATTCATTTCTTGAGAAAATTCTGTATATCAATAAATCAGTACCTTTAGAAATAATGCAACTGAAAATATGCGAGGGATGGGATTTGAACCCACGAACTCCTACGAGACAGAATCTTAAGTCCTGCACAGTTGGCCAGGCTTTGTTACCCTCGCAATTGATTGGCTTATACGCCAGGAATATATTAAAAATGCTGATATTCGGGATATGATATTGGTATATCCTGTCTTGGGAAGTGAAGTAGTGAGA
>JAJZXT010000208.1 GCA_021806355.1 Thermoplasmata archaeon | reverse complement strand
GTATGTAGTAATTACTACATACTATATAGATCTTTCGGTACCCTGTGTTTTCAATAAGAAATGATGTAAAAAATAATTATCGTACAATCCACATATAATTGCCATAGTGTTTTCCATAATAGTTCAGCCATCTGAAGTCATATCCGATTAGCCATGAACGTAAGTTTTCCCATCTTACTGTGCGATTCGAGATCGCTGCAAACCCTTGTGAAGTCCATTGCACCTCTCTCTGATCGTGATCCACCGGATATCCATCTGTATGTGACTATGAGCCTTTTGCTCTGCCCGTACAAGAGGCATCAGGTTAATTAAGATTTTCAGGAATGCGGCGGTGTTTACTATCGTTATTTCTAAGAATGTCAGTTTTAGATCAACGTAAGGTGCAGATACTGGAATGAATTGGGAAAAAATTATTAAGCGGACAGGAAATATATTGCAGTGAGAATAGCGTTTGTGTATCCCTATCTGTCAAGAATCAGTGGAAGCAGAAGTCCATTATCTATTGCTTCAGCACTTTCAATGGATAACGAGGTGGATATTTTTGCGTATTCTGTAAGGAAGGATCTAATGGATAAGATAAATAAGATTACAGGCAACGCGCATCTAAATTATCATAAAAAGATTGACGCTCCAAGATTTGGCATATTTTTTGCATTAAGATATCAGGTTTTTAGGGGCATTGACCGACGAATATTTCATAGTATTCTGGAAAGACACCGAATCAATCCCTATGATCTGATCATTGTCGGATCCAATGAAGGAAGAAACATTGGTCAGTACTTCAGAACAGAAAAGCTTGCCCATCGTCCAGTAACTGCAACAATACTTATGGAACTTCACGATCATGGGTTTCATCTTTTCTACGAAAGATCACTCAAATCCATAAGATATATTGCATGGATTTTTTATCCATTTGTAAACCTTGTGGAAAGATGGCGATTCAGCAACTTTGATCTCATTTTCAGCAATTCCTCGTGGACTGCTACCATTTTCAGGTATCTTTACGGATTGGACATTTCCGCGTCCCTTCCTACACTGGCACAAGAATATTTGCCTGATGATGAAAATTCGGAAGGCGATAGCTACATCGCGGTTCCTACTGTTTCAGTCAATGAGGAACATAAGAAAATGATCGAGAGACTCTCCGATGAGGGCATAAAGCTCATTTGTTTCGGACCAAGAAAGGTGAGAGCAAGAGAATACAGAGGCTTTGTGGAGGATGATGAGAGGCTGAAAATAATGAAGAATGCACATGCCACCCTTTTTCTGTTCGATTACGAGGCACTTGGTCTCATACCGCTGGAATCCCTGTCGCTCGGTACCCCTGTTATAACAATTCCAAAGGAAGGCCCTTACGAGGAGCTAAAGGACTGTAAAGATGTATACTTTGCCAGATCGTATGATACAATAAAGTCGGTAATCACTCAACTAATAAAAACGTATAAAGATGAGGAGACTGTTACAAGATGCAAGCAGTATGCTTCTCGTTTTTCTCCAGAATCATCTATGGCAAAGATAATAGAATCCTACAATGCGAAGATAGGAGAAAGGTGCAGTTGATTTGCGATTTGATGACACGTATTGCAAATTGGTGTTATAAATCACCAGCTTTCTGCTTGGATATGTAGATCTCCCTGATTTTCTCCAGAAGGTTGCGTGTTATAACTCTCCAGTCATAGATCTGGGCTGCCTTCGCTATATCGTACCTGCGTGATCGGATTTCTTCAATTCTATTACCTGCTGAAACCATTGATGTAATCAACTTTTTTCTTTCAGGATCCACATATTCCAGGAAACCGAGCTCTTGAAAGCGATCAAAGATACCTTTCAGGCTGAAGGAGCTAATAACAAACATTCCACTCGCAAGTGCCTCCTTTACTACAAGCGGATGCTGTTCAGACTGGAGTGTGGGAAAAACAAAAATATCACACTTATTGTATAAATCAGATAATTCACGGCCTGAAAGATAGCCCAAATAGTGAATGCGGTCGTCCTTATTTCTCATTTCATTGATTTTTACTTCAGATGGTCCAGAACCAGCAATATACAGTTCAAAGGAATTTCCAGGAATCGATGAGAATGCCTTCAGAAGAATATCAACACCCTTGATTGCCTCCAACCTGGAAACAAATAGAAATTTCACGGTTCCTGTCGGGATTCGTCCTGGTCTGAAAAGGTCTGTGTCAACGCCACTTTCATTGACAAAATCTCTCTCTCTGTGAACAATGGAGTTCTTCATAAGGACGGGATTAAGGAAATGAAGAGCGTCCATTCTCGTTATTATGAATTTGTAAACAGGGCCCAAGATTGCGTTTGAAATGTTCCGACCTGGAGAAAAGTTGCGCCTCATGGTTCCAACTCTAACTTGTGAGTGAACTCCAATCAGCAGTCTTGAGAATTCTACATCGTAATACAATATTGCCTGAACTTCAGGGATTTTACTTATAGTTTTTCGGTTCATAAAATATGAAAAAAATGGCGAAAGAATGAGTTTGACGGATATGAACCCTAGCCTAGCCAAATATCGTGTAAAAAGGGATTTATTGCGAGAATTGAACATTTCCTCAAACCTGAACAGGGACTCCATTGACCGAATTGTAAAGAGCCTTGCATCGCGAAGGAAATATGATATTCCCTCTTCTTCGAGATTCGCCCTTGGATAGTAATCGGTCTGAATTATGAAAAGCTCTGCCTCAGAATATGGAAAATATTTGGCATAGTTAAGAATGGCTTTTTCTTCTCCAGCCCCGAGTTTCAAATTCGTGTGTAGAAATATCAGAAGTCTGAATTTTTCCGAGACGGGCATTATTCCACAATTCTTCTGCGTTAAAAAATTTATCCGCCGCGGTCAATGATGGAAATTCGCCGCCGGTTTATCTTGCCCTTTGATCTTCCCGATATTTTTCAAGTAATTTTAATAATCCATGAGAAGAAAAAGGAAAAAGAAAGATCGGATTCTTTTCCAAACCAAGGTAAAACACGACTTCCAGTATTCATCGTTTCCAATGTGAATTCATACAAAGAACTTAGCCGGTTTATACACTACCGATGATCACTCAATAGGAGAGTTGTCCATGTTTCCTGATATAATGGCACGTACTGTCGATCTGTGCCTGCATATGAAGGGATGATGCTCCATATCAGAATCCGTGAACTCGATGATGAAGATGCCTGCAAAGACAAGGAAGAAATTACCTCAGAGAAAGTGGACAGAGGAGAGTCTAAAGGAAAACTTGCACAACTTGAGGTGGTACAGCTATCTGAGACGTACAAATCTAGAGATGATAATATATTATAGCGGACTCCACTCAAAGAAATTCTGTCCCAAAACAAATGAAAACATACAAATTTAGATCGTTAAAGATCCATAGATTAATTTTAAGAAACCGAATTGTATAACAGTCTATGAAAATACTTCTAACAGGGCATAAAGGATTCATAGGCACCCAGATATTCAGATCTCTGAAAGATTCCGGTTATGACATAGATGGTGTGGATCTGGGAGATACGATTCCAGAGAGAAAGTATGATGTTATACTGCACTTTGGCGCAAGAACACTGATCAGGAATTCAATAAATGCGCCATATGAATATTTCCAGGATGGACTTGCTCTAACTGTAAGGTTCCTGGAAAAAGCCAGGGTTGACAACTCAATCTTCGTCTTTCCCACGTCAGGTTCCATTGATGAACCAACCAATCCATATTCGCTTTCCAAGAAGGAAGGGATAGAATGGATCAATCTCTACAAGAACCTGTATTCCATCAAAGCAGTTATATTGAAACTTTTCAACATATACGGAGAAACCTCAAGAAAAGGAGCCGTTTATCTCTTCAC